>JAGVPN010000222.1 GCA_020052215.1 Syntrophobacterales bacterium | reverse complement strand
GGCATGGGTTGGCACTACATTTCTGCCCTTCCTACCACTGCCACCTAATAATTTCAATGACTTATACCTCTATCTGGGCTTGCAACTGTCGAAAATGAGCCTAGGGGCGGTTCGCGAACCGCCCCTACAAAGCATCTCGTGATTGGGGGTGGCCCAAAACGGCCATGATGGTTTAATATAGTTTTTTCTTTTTCCCGGCAAAAAACAGGGTTTTTAACCGCCAATATCAGGGATTTCCGGATGGTACTTAGTTAAAGACTCGTTTAATTTCTTTATGCAACAGTCCGGCAATCCCCCCGGCCTGGATCGAAAACCTTGATTAGGAGGGGGCATTTTTTCGGCTTTACGAGGTCAACTATGCGGTGCGGATTTGCCCCTGATGCGAAGCGGGGCCTGCGTTCAGAACAGGGCGCCATCGCCGTGGAATTCGCTCTCCTGCTGCCGGTGTTTCTGCTCCTGGTGTTCGGTATCCTGGACTTCGGCCACGCCTGGTACATGAAGCAGATGGTTAGCAATGCCAGCCGGGAAGGCGCCCGCTACGGCACTCGCTATACCACCGACACGGCGGGGATCCATCTTATTCCCAGCGCCTTCGATCCCAGCATAGCCACCTGGATCACCAGTAAATACACCTCCCTGCTGCCCGCCAACGCCGATCTGCAGGTTACCCCCGGAGGAACGGGGTACACCAGCGGCACTGCGGGAGCTGACCTATCCGTGGCAGTTACCGCGACCAAGCATTGGTGGGTAGTGGGCAACCTGGTGCCGGGGCTGGGAGCGAGCAAAACCCTATCGTCCACTACCTGGATGAAAGTCGAGTGAGGAGCTTTATGCCAACCAGCCGCGTTGTTCGCAAAAGATTAAGAGCGTTGGGCGTGGAGCAATCAGGCGCCATCGCGGCTTACGCCGCCATCGGCATAGTGGTGTTTCTGGGGTTTGCCGCCCTGACCCTGGATATCGGCCGCCTAGTTATGGTAAAAAGCGAACTGCAAAAAGCCGCCGATGCCGGAGCCCTGGCCGGGGCCAGGGCGCTAAACTTGATCGCGCCGGCGCCCAACTGGACCAACGGCACCACCGTTGCCACCGCCACGGTTCAGGAAAATAAGGTGGATGGCAACCTGCTCACCAACTGCACGGTGGAAACGGGATATTGGGACCTCACCTGGAGCGCCAGCCAAAAGGTCGCGGCCATCCTCAAATCCACGGGAATCGTTCCCAGCGCCACGGATGTGGCCGCGATCAAGGTGACGGTGGAAAGGTCCAGCGGCAATAACGGCGGCCCCCTGATCATGCTCTTCGCCCAGGTTCTCGGCATAAATTCGGAAAATCTGAGCGCCCATGCGGTGGCGGCCATGGTGGGCCAATTGCCGGTAGTCAGCATCCCGCCAGGCGATGCTTTTCCCATGGCCACCCCCATAGGCTGGGTCCAACAAATGTGGAACCCCGACGCTGACTCGGCGACTTTCCGCATCGGTTCGGCTTACCACGACCCCGACGGGGGGCAGTGGACCTCTTTCTTAACCGATGCCAACAATGTCCCCACCATTCGGGACCTTATTGACAACGGCAACCCGACCCCACTTAAGATCGGGGATGAGATCTGGATTGAACCGGGAACCAAGACCACCCTGTACGACTATGCCGCCAGCCGGATCGGCGATACCATGTTGCTGGCGGTAGTCGGTAACGACTTCGACACCCATGCCGACACCCCCATCCTGGGCTTCGTGGCTTTTAAAATTACCGACGCCGTGGGAGGCAGCGGCAAATATATCGAGGGACATTTTGTGCACGAATATACAGCTCCGGGTGCCACCGGCAGTGCTGATGCCCCCAATTTTGGCGCGGTGGGCTATAATACCAAGCTGGTCAACTAAAAGCCTAGCCGCGGATCTGCTCCAAACCGCGCCCCTGGCCGCCTACAGGAACCTCAACCGGGATTAGGCGGCAGACCCTTATCCTTACCCACAAGTTTTTCTGACTGGTGGCACAGCCTTTCCAGGCGGTGCGAAAATCCTCGCACCGGCTAATGGTTAGTTTCATAAATAACCGCTCGGTAAAACAAGCATTGCAGCCATAACCGGGTATTTAAAGTCCACCTTTTTAAAAGGGGGATTTAGGGGGATTATCAAGTGGTTATGTAATCCCCCCTTACCCCCCTTTAGAAAAGGGGGGAATTTTTTCCCATCTTTAATATGCATTAGATTAATACAATCAACCACTTCTCGACTTGGGGGTAATATTTAGCTCAATCGGGGGGGGCGCCTCCGAACCAAGGGGGCAAGCCTGGTTCCCCGGTCCGCCTCCAAAATCCGCCGCCTGATTTACCCGCGCTTTTTCCCTTCGCCTGCCGCCGGACTTCACCTTGACATTGGCTTTGGCTAGGTATAATAAAGGACTTGTGAAAAGCAAAATTATCTTCATCACCGGCGGGGTGCTGTCCTCCTTAGGCAAGGGCGTGGCCGCCGCGGCCATCGGCGCCTTGTTGGAATCCCGGGGACTACGCATCACCTTTCAAAAGCTGGATCCCTATATCAATGTCGACCCCGGGACCATGAACCCATTCCAGCACGGCGAGGTCTACGTTACCGAAGACGGGGCGGAGACCGACCTGGATCTGGGGCATTACGAGCGCTACACCTCGGTTACCCTGGGCCAGGAGCACAACTTCACCTCGGGGCGCATCTATTACAACGTCATCACCAAGGAGCGCCGGGGGGACTATTTAGGCGGCACCGTCCAGGTCATCCCCCACATCACCGACGAAATCAAGCAGTCGATCATGCAGGTCGCCCCCTCGGCGGATGTGGCCATCATCGAGATCGGCGGCACCGTGGGGGACATCGAGAGCCTGCCCTTCTTGGAGGCCATCCGCCAGCTCAAGGGGGACCTGGGCAAAGAGAACGTCTGCTACATCCACCTGACCCTGGTGCCCTTCATCAAGAGCGCCGGGGAGGTCAAGACCAAACCGACCCAGCACAGCGTCAAGGAATTGCGCTCCATCGGCATCCAGCCCGACATCCTCCTGTGCCGTACCGAAAAGGTCTTGAGCCAGGACATCAAGGCCAAGATCGCCCTGTTCTGCAACGTGGAGCCCGAGGCGGTGATCACCGCCCAGGATGTGGACAACATCTACGAGATTCCCCTGCTGCTGCACCGGGAGGGACTGGATGACCGCCTGGTGGAGACGCTCAATATCTGGACCCGGGCGCCCCGCCTGGAGGTCTGGGAAAAACTGGTGGCCCGCATCAAAAATCCCAAAGACCGGGTG
>JAGVPN010000018.1 GCA_020052215.1 Syntrophobacterales bacterium | reverse complement strand
TACTAAATATCTTAATATATCGGTTTTGGGCTGATTTAGGTTCAGGGTCCAGTGAGGGTTTCCTCGTCGGGGTTCAAATCCCCGCTTCGGCACCAGTAATTACAAGGGGTTAAGGATTTCGTCCTTAACCCCTTTCTCTTTGGCCTAAAAAAAAGTAGCGTTTTGGTAGCACCGGCCAGGTTGTTCAGAGAGTTGACGCCCGCCTCCAGGTACTCGGGTGCAAGGTGGGAATAGCGCATGGTCATCTGAATGTCTTTATGCCCCAGGAGTTCCTGGACCTCCTTGAGAGCCCTTCATAGCATGACCAGGTGGGAGGCAAAGGTATGCCGCAGGTCATGAAAATTGAAGTTCTCAATACCAGCCCTGCGGCAGGCGCCTTGGAAGGCTGCCCGGATATCCAGGAGCCGGCCCCCGTTCTCATTGCAGAAGACGTGCTGTGATTTCATCTGGTTTTTACGGCGCTGCGCTGTCAGAACCTCATCCAGCCGGTCGCTCACCGGGATATTCCTGGGTTCCCCGTTTTTGGTGAGCCATCCGGGAAGGCGGATTTTTCCGGCCACGATCATATCCCAGGTAAGGCCAAAGAGTTCACCCCGGCGCATCCCGGTAAAGAGGGCGGTTTCGACAATAGGCCGGAAATGATCAGCACAGGCGTCCAGTAGCCGGATGATCTCATCTTCCATCAAAAACCGCAGCCGGGCATTGTTGTGGTGCTCTTTGAGGGATTCGGCCTCATCCTCTTTAAACGGGTTGGCCGGAATCAGTTTGGCCCGCTTAGCGTACTTGAATAGGGCGCTCATGGTGACCAATTTATTATTCCAGGTAGCCAGTGCCCGCGGCTTGCCCCCCGGGTCGGCGTATTGAGCCGTTCGGTCTTAAAATGCACTAGGTCGGTATAGGCGATCTCGGCGGCTGCTCGGGTCCCGTTCAAGGTTTCGGTCTTTAAGAGAGAATGCAGCACCATGGCCTTGATCTTGTAGCCCTTTTCCCGGGTGCAAGTCAGCAGGTAGTCCTCGGCCACTTCCGCCAGGGTGATCGTGGCGGCTTCTTCGACCGCTGCCGCCGCAATCAGGTCCCCATACGTCTTGGTATCCAGGGCGTATTCCACCTTGCGCTTCCACTCGTTGGCAGGCGTCTTCTTTTTGAAATTACGGACCCGTTCTTTGCCATCTGGGTCCCGCCAACCCACTCGAAAGGTACTTCCTTTTTTGCCCACTATTTCTTTAATCGCCATGAAAACCCCCTGTCTTGGCAACGCTGGCAGAGTGTAACCATACGCTCTACCCAGCATGGCACCGAGCGAAGCCCCTGCTCCCAAGATTGCACCGCCTTAATGGAGACGCACAGTTCGGTAGCGAATTGCCCTTGGGTTAGGCCCAATGTCATTCTCTTGGCCTTGAGTTCGGTCTTTTCCATGGCTTTACCGTACTACCATGTAGTAGTAGGTCAAGGACTTTTATTATCCTTTGAGCCATTTTTCAATTTCTTGCGGATCGAAAAGAATCCGCCCGACCCTTGCTCCCCCACCCAAACGAAAATGGGGAATTTTTTTCTTTCTCGCCCATGCATAAAGAGTCTGGGGGGAAATAGAAAGATTTTGGGCCAGTTCTTCGGCTCCGATTAGTTTTGTCACTATGCCCTCATACCCGATGTTTTTCTGCAAAAATCCCTAACTCAGGTTGCGTTTTTTGCTCAAACTGCTCCATTTTTCCCTTGAGCGTAGGATTGCGCCCCCTATGCCGGTGCGGTTAGGGTTTTTCCCCATACGGAAGGGCCAGCTTTCGCACTCGGTCTGCCCGCACTCTCTCACCCCCTTGCAGCTACCGCCAAGGCAATCAAGACAGCGTTTTCGATGAGCTTGGATTGGTGTCAGCATTATCTCGCGTTCTGAGCCCTATCAATTCCCTATCCGGCCCTCGGCCGCCTCCAGTTCACGGTGATGCAGATCTCACGGGCGCGGCTGATGGCGGTGTAGATGATCTCATTCATCTTTCTACAGAAATCTTTTCCCCACCCGAATCTGGGCGGAGAATACCCCCTTATGGAGGTGTACCTCACATGAGACTGGAAAGAATGATACCCATGTGTGTACCTTAAATCAAGGCAAATTATCCGTAAGCGTATTTTTAATGGAAGTTTTGGGAGATATCGGAGAATTGTAGTCAGATACAATTCTTGAGAAGAGAATTGTACTTTTTAGCAAAAATTTATAATTTCAGCGGGAATGCCTTTAAACCGGCAAAGAGGGGCAACTGCCCCGCTTCATACGCATAGAGGTCGGTGAGGTCTGTCTGAGTACCCTCGATGCGGGATGACAGCACCGCCTCCCGGCGGATGAAGGGAGCGATGAGCAACTGGGGATTGGGCAGGGTTCGGCCGAGACCTGCAAGCTCCCCCAGGGCCCGGTCGGCCTCGGACAGAGTGCGCACCAACCCGGCATCAAAGGGCAATTCCGGCGGAAGTGGGTTTGAGACATTTCTGTCCGGCTAGGCCAGAGCTAAGGTTAACTGTTTAGGATGACACATATTATCAGCTATCATCTCTGGGGGTTCGAAGAGTTCCTGCACGGTGCAGGTCCTAAAAAGGTTGAGTTGTAGTATCCTGAGGCAGTTTTGCAAAGTAATGCTCAAGTTGCACAGGAACTTGAGATAACAAAGCAAGAGATAAACGATGAGTGCGGCGTAGATTTGGGTCAGCACGGCGTTTTCCGAGTTGCCGATGAAGGCCTTGATCTTCAGGTTCTGCTTGATGAAGCGGAAGAAAATCTCGATCTGCCAGCGTTCTTTGTAGATGTCGGCGATGGTCTTGGCCGCCAGCTTAAAATGGTTGGTGAGAAAGACATAGCGCTTGCCGGTGGCGGCGTCCCGGTAGGCGATGCGGCGCAAGGGAATGAGGCATGCCTGGGATTTGGCGCCGGTCAGCCGGATGGTCTGGTCGGAGAGCAACCCCTGGCTTTTATTGACTTTATGGTGCTCCAGGACCTCGTAGCGGGCGTTGCGCTTCTGGCGGGTGACGAAGAAGATTTTCTGGGCGGTGAGTTGCGCAT
>JAGVPN010000278.1 GCA_020052215.1 Syntrophobacterales bacterium | reverse complement strand
GCACGAAATGGCAGAAGACCCGCCGGGCCAGGCGCTCCCGCGCTGCGGGGCTGAGGGTCCCGCCATAGGCAAACTCCAGGTTGGCCAGGGTGATCCGCCGGTGCCGCCGGTCCAGGCGGTACCAGAGGGCTGCCAGGCTCCGCACCAGCCAGTCGCCGAATTTAGTACGGTAGCTCATAAATTCGAAAAGGTAATTCCTGTGTCAAAAAGTTCCTTCTGGTGGCACAGGCTTTCCAGCCTGTGCCGGCGCAGGTTTTATAGGGCGGCCTGTGGCCGCCAGAATTCGGCGGGCACAGCCCGCCCTATGGAAACTGTTCTTGAAAAGTCTTTCAAGGGTGCGTTCTACGCACCAGATAATTCACGAGAATTCGACGAATCGGCGGGCAGTGCCCGCCCTACATGGCGGGCCCGGAGGCCCGCCCCACTGAACTTTTCATAGTTTCGGGTGTTCCAATGGAACCTTTATCACTGCTTCGGCAACCTGGGCAAGGCTAAACGTCAGCGTATTGATGAAACCAGGTGCTTGGCCATCATGCCTTGCCGCCTGCGGTTTTCAGGCGCCCCGGCCCCCCCCCGCCCGGCCCCGTCACGGGTGACCCCCGGAAGAGGCGGTGGCCGGGTCCGCCGCCACTGGGCCCCGGGTTTTCTGCTTAACCGGAGGCGGCTGACGCCGGCCATAGATCCGCACCGCCTCCTCGCCCACCAGATCGACAATCCGGGCCATCAGGAGCCGGGCGGCCACCTCCTTGCCCCCGTGGTAGGCCGCCTTGCGGCCCCAGTACCAGGGATTGGCATAATTAACGGCGGTCCAGCCCCACCGCGCCGCTTTGTCCAGATGGTGGCGCTTGATGAAGGCATAGCCCCAATGGTTCTTGAGGCTTTGATACATCTCGTGATAGCGCACCACCGTCCCCAACTCCACATCCTTAAAGGGCCGCATGGGCATGGTATCCAGCCAGGCGGCCAACCGGGCGCCCACCCGGTTGTGGAGCGCCACCAGGTTCGCCAGGGAGGCTTTGAGTTCCGGCCGGTCGTCGTCGGGATAGTAAGTGCGGGCGATCTCCTTGATCAGTTCCAGGGACATCTCGTTGATGCCTTTGAAGGAAATGGCGGCCCCCGGCAACCATTTGAACAGGTAGTGGCGGCGGTAACTGCGGATGATGGCCAGCGCGGCCCGGTCTTCGGCCCGGGAGTCCGGCAGGGTGATCATGACGCCGTCCGGGTCCCCCTCCTGCCGCAGCAGGTCCTTGATGACCTGATGCCTGGTCCAGAGGCGCACCGCCAGCAAAGATGCCCCCCAGAGCGCCAGCAGCATTGCTCCGGCCAGAAATAACCAGTGGTAAGCCAGGGAAAAATTCATGACGCCGGGAAAGCGGCTTGCGGTTCCCGAGGCGGGGGCGCAAAGCGAAAGCCCTTACCGGTGGGGGCTGCCTGGACGCAGTTCATTCCCTGGCCTCTCCTCTACGGGGATGGTGCAACACCTTATATACCGCCTCAATCTCGGCGGCCATCTGTTCCATGGAAAACCGTTGGACCACCAACTCCCGCCCCCGGCGCCCCAACTCCCGGCGGTAATCCGGGTCCGCCATCAGCCGGCCCATGGCCTGGGCGAGGGACCGGGGATCCCGGGGGGGTACCAGCAGGCCGGTTTCCTCATCGACGATCACTTCCGGAATGCCGCCCACGGCGGCGCCCACCACCGGCCTGGCCATGGCCAGGGCCTGGAGGAGGGACTGGGGCACCCCTTCGTTGGCGTAGGACGCCAGGACCTTCACGTCCATCAGGGCGAACCACGGCGCCACCTGGTCCCGAAAGCCCGCCAGGCGCACCCGGTGCTGCACCCCCAGTTGGGCGATCTTCTCTTCGATCACCACCCGGTAGGGACCCTCCCCCACCAGGAGGAGAAAGGCCCGGGCGCCTTCTTGGAGGAGTTTATGGAAAGCCTCCAAGAGATCGAGGTGCCCCTTCCAGGAGCGCAGCACCGCCACGCTGCCAAAGATGAAGGCATCGGCGGGTATCTGCAATTGGGCCAGCAACTCCTGACTTTTTCCCTGGGGAGCAAACTCCGCCAGTTCCACCCCGGTGGGGATGGAAAAGATCCGGCGACCCGGCACCCCCAGGCGCTCTACGAGCAAATCCTTGGTGACCTGCCCGGTGGTGATGATGGCCGCCGGGGTTTGGTAGAGCCACCGGGTGCGCCGGTTGTCTCTGACCCGGGTGGACAGATGCCGGGTCCGCACCAGCAGGGGTCGGTTCCGCAAGCTCCGCCAGGCCAGGGTCCCCACCCAGGAATCCAGGGAGCTATGGGTGTTCAGGATGTCCACCGCCCCCCGGCTCAGGAGCCGGCGCAGCCCGACCCAGGCCCCCATGTTCATAAGCCCGCCGAAGACCAGGGGCGTCACCGGGAAATTCTGCAGCCGGGCCCGCCGGTACAATTCCCCCCGGGGATCACAGACAAAGGCCGGCCGATGGCCGCGCTGGCGCATGGCCAGGGCTTCCACCAGGATACGCCGTTCCTGGCCGCCCCAGCCCAGGGAGGCCTCGGTGTGCAAGATGGCTAAAGACTTTTTGGGGAGTTTGGATAGCATAGGGGGTTCCTATCCCGGTCACGGTAGCGTTTGGGCGCCTACCAGTGGGACTAAATGGGGTTGCTCCGGCGCCCGAGGTCCAGGTACAGCTCTTCCAGGCTTTGCAGCATGGCCTCCAGGGAATATCGCGCCGCCACGGTGCGGCGGGCTGCGTCCCCCAGACGCCGCCTCGCCTCCGGGTGCCGATGCAGTTCCAGGATGGCCCGGGCCAGGGCCTGAGGGTCGCCGGGGGCCACCAGGTAGCCGTTGACGCCGTCCGCGATGGCCTCCTGGGAGCCGCTCACCCGGGTGGCCACCACGGGCAGACCTGCGCCCATAGCCTTCAACAGCGCCAGAGGCAGGCCCTCCCACAGGGAGGGGTGGACGAAGAGATCCAGGGCGCGATAGATTTCGGTAAGGTCCCGCCGGGTGCCCAGGAACCGCACCGTGTTCGCCAATCTTAGTTCCCGGACCTGGCGCTTCAGCTTCTCCTCCTCCCGGCCTTCCCCGACGATAAGCACCACCAGGTCCGGAATCCGCCGTTGCAATTCCGGCAGCGCCGTCAGCAGATGGGCATGACCTTTCTGCTCCTCCAGGCGGCCCACCGCGCCGATGACCAGGCCCTCTCCTGACAATCCTAACCGCTCCCGGGCCTCCTGCCGGCTCAGCCGCGTGTCCAGTTCGGCCAAATCAATGCCGTAGGGCAGCAGCAGCAGGCGGGAGGCTGGCACCCCGTCGTAGCGGCGCACGTCTTGCCACACCTGGGCGCTGCCCACCAGCACCCGGTCCGAGGCCCACCCTAGGAGAAAATTCCACACGCGGCGGTGAAATTTGACCTGCGTGTAGGAATTGTGCACCGCCGCCACCACCCCGGGCAGCCCCAACCCCAGCGACCCCAGGCGGCCATAGAGGTTGGGGTGATAGAGGTGGGTGTGGAGGATGTCCGGTTGGCCGGCTTTG
>JAGVPN010000302.1 GCA_020052215.1 Syntrophobacterales bacterium | reverse complement strand
GGCCCAGTTGGACAAGACCTTCCCCACCAATGACTGCTCCATGTGCATCATCTCGCCCAAATTGGTGGAATGCGGCCGGCACCTGAACATCGAGATCCACACCCTGTCCGAAGTCAAAAGCCTGAGTGGCGCGCCGGGGAACTTCAAGGTCAGCGTGGAAAAAGAACCACGTTACATCGACCCCAGCAAATGCACCGGCTGCGGGTCCTGTGCCGAGGTGTGCCCGGTGCGGGTGCCCGACGATTTCAACCTGGGGCTGGCGGAAGGCAGAGCGGTTTACCGGCTCTATCCCCAGGCTATTCCCGCCACTTTCGCCATCAAAAAGGCGGACCGGGCCCCCTGCGTCAGGGCCTGCCCGGCCAATCTCAGCGCCCAGGGCTACGTGCAACTGATTAAAGAGAAGAAATACCCCGAGGCCCTGTCCCTGATCATGGATCGGCTGCCTCTGCCGGGGACCATCGGCCGGGTCTGCCCCCACCCCTGTGAGACTGACTGCCGCCGTCAGGAGGTGGATGAGTCCGTCGCCATCTGCAACCTGAAACGGTTTGTGGCCGACAGCGTGGACTGGAGCGCCCTGCCGGTGCCCGAGGTCCCCAAGAAAAGCCAGTCCGTGGCCATCATCGGCGCCGGTCCCTCGGGTTTAAGCTGCGCCTACCATCTGGCCCTCCAGGGCTACAAGGCGGTGATCTTTGAGGCCGCCCCGGAAGCCGGCGGCTGGCTGCGCTACGGCATCCCGGAATACCGGCTGCCCCGGAAGGTCTTGCAGCAGGAAGTGGATTACATCAAGCGCTGCGGGGTCGAGATTCACTGCAACTCCCCCATCGGCGGCGACCGCACCATCGACGGCCTTCTCACCCGGGACGGTTTCAGCGCCGTCTTTCTCGGGGTGGGGGCCCAGGATTCCATCCGCCTGCCGGTGCCGGGGTCCGACGCCCAGGGAGTGCTGTGGGGCGTGGAATACCTGAAGGATTCGGCCTCAGGCCAGAAGTTCGACTTCGGCAAGAAAAAGGTTTTGGTCATCGGCGGCGGCAACGTGGCCATGGATGTGGCCCGCACCGCCCGGCGCCAGGGGGGTGACGTCACCCTCGTCTGCCTGGAAACTCGGGAAGAGATGCCCGCCTCCCCCTGGGAAGTGGAAGAGGCCGAGCACGAGGGCGTTGCCATCGTCACCCGCTGGGGCGTCAAAGAGATCAACGCCACCGGCGGCAAGGTCACCGGCCTTACCCTCAGGGCGGTGGAACGGGTCTTCGACGAGCAGGGCCGGTTCTCGCCTACCTATTTTGATGATAAAACCACGGCTCGGGAAGCCGATGTGGTCATCATGGCCATCGGCCAGAAGACCAACCTGAAGTTCATCACCGAGGCCGACGGTATCAAGCTGACCCCCCGGGGCCTCATCGAGGCCGATCCGGTCACCAAAGTCACCTCCCGCGAGGGCGTGTTTGCCGGCGGCGACGTCGAGACCGGTCCCTGGATTGCCATCGGTGCGGTGGCCGCGGGCCGGGAAGCGGCCACCTCCATCGACCGCTATTTTTCAGGCCAAGACCTGAAGATTGGCCGTGACTTGCCGGTCCGGCCCATCCCCAAGGAAGAAGGCCACTGGAACCCGGTCCCGGCGGATGCCCAGAAGCAGCCCCGGGCCCTCATGCCCACCATGCCGGTGGAGGAGTGGATCAAGGGCTTCAAGGAAATCAACCTGGGCTATCAAGAGGATGAGGCCGTGGCGGAAGCGGCCCGCTGCATCAACTGCGGGATTTGCTCCGAGTGCATGCAGTGCGTCCAGGCCTGCCAGGCCAAGGCCGTGGCCCACGAATTGGGACCGGAAAAGCTGGAGCTGGAGGTGGGCGCGGTCATCCTGGCGCCGGGCTTTACGGCCTTTGATCCCAAGAAGTACGATTCCTATCACTATGCCTCTTATCCCAACGTGGTGACCAGCATGGAGTTTGAGCGCATCTTGAGCGCCTCCGGACCCTTTGCCGGCCACCTGGTGCGGCCCTCGGACCACAAGGAGCCCCTGAAGATCGCCTGGCTCCAGTGCGTGGGTTCCCGGGACCTGAATCACTGCGACAACAGCTACTGCTCCTCGGTCTGCTGCATGTATGCCATCAAGCAGGCGGTCATCGCCAAGGAGCATTGCAAAGACTATACGCTGGACGCGTCCATTTTCTTCATGGACATGCGGACCCACGGCAAGGACTTTGAAAAGTATTACTGGCGGGCCCAAGACGAACACGGCGTCCGCTTCCTGCGCTCCCGGGTCCACACCATTGATTCGGTGCCGGGTTCCGATGACGTGGCCATCCGCTACCTCTCGGAGCAGGGCGAGTTGAAGACCGAAGTTTTCGATATGGTGGTCCTCTCCGTGGGCCTGGAAGCATCCGCCGATGCCCTGAAGGTGGCGAAAACCATGGGTATCGCCGTCAACCCCGCCACCCGGTTTGCCGAGGCCTCGCCCTTTACGCCGGTGAACACCAGCCAACCGGGAGTTTATGTCTGCGGCGTGTTCCAGGGTCCCAAAGACATCCCGCAATCGGTCATGGAGGCCTCCGCCGCCGCCGCGGTTGCGGGGGAACTCCTGTATGAAGCCCGGGGCACGGCCGTCAAGAAACGGGAATTGCCCCCGGAGATCGACGTGGAGGGCCAGGAACCCCGGGTGGGCGTCTTTGTCTGCAACTGCGGCATCAACATCGGCGGGGTCATCAACGTCCCGGCCCTCACCGAATATGTCGCCACTCTGCCGGGGGTGGTTCTGGCCGACCAGAACCTGTTCACCTGTTCCGCCGACACCCAGGACAAGATCCTGGCGGCCATCACGGAAAACAAGCTCAATCGGGTGGTGGTGGCCTCCTGCAGCCCCCGGACCCACATGGCCATGTTCCAGGAGACCATCCAGCAGGTGGGCCTCAACCCCTATCTCTTTGATATGGCCAACATCCGCGACCAGGACTCCTGGGTGCACATGCAAGAACCGGAGAAGGCCCTGGAAAAGGCCAAGGATCTGATCCGGGGCGCGGTGGCCCGGGTGAGGCAATTGGAACCCCTGCACAAGCAGGCCTTCCCGGTAACCAAAGCCGCCCTGGTCATCGGCGGCGGCGTCGCCGGCATGGAAGCGGCCCGATCCATCGCCGACATGGGCTTCCAGGCCTACCTGGTGGAAAAGGGCGACAAACTGGGCGGCCAGGCCTGGAACCTGGTGACCAGTTCCCGGGGCTACAATTACCGGGGCTACCTGGAAGAACTGATCAAGAAGGTGGAGACTCATCCCAATATCGAACTCCTGTTCAACTCCGCCGTTAAGGCCACCAGCGGCTTCGTCGGCAACTTCGCCTCCATGATCCAGACCCCCAAGGGCGAGCGCCAATTGGACCACGGCGTCACCATCATGGCCACGGGCGGTCAGCCGTACAAGCCGGAGGAATACCTGTACGGCCAAAACCCCAATGTCTTGACGCTCTTTGAGATCGACAAGCTCATCGCTGCCAAAGACGCCAAGGTGACCGGCGCCCAGCAGGCAGTCTTCATCCAGTGCGTGGGCTCCCGGGAACCCGAGCGGCCTTACTGCAGCCGCCTCTGCTGCACCCATTCGGTGGAGTCCGCCATCGAACTGAAACGGCTCAAACCCGAGATGGATGTCTTCATCCTCTACCGGGATATGCGGACCTACGGGGACAAGGAGTTGCTCTATAAAGAGGCCCGGGAATTGGGAGTGATCTTCGTCCGCTTCGATCTGGACGGCAAGCCCCAGGTGGAACAAACGGCCGACGGCAAGCTCCAACTGACCATCACCGATCTCATCCTGGATCGGCCGGTGGTCCTGGCGCCCGACCTCCTGGCCCTGGCCAGTGCGGTGCTGCCCAATCCCGTGCAGGATATCGGGGAAATCTTCAAAGTGCCCCGGAATGCCGAAGGCTTCTTGAACGAGGCCCACGCCAAGCTGCGCCCGGTGGACCTGCCCTCCGACGGCCTCTTCCTGGCGGGACTGGCTCATTATCCCAAGCCCATCGATGAGACCATCGCCCAGGCCAAGGCCGCGGCGGGACGGGCCGCCACCTTCCTGTCCAAGAATACCGTGGAAGTGGGCGGCGTGGTAGCCGTGGTGGAGCAGGATAAGTGCGCCGTGTGCCTCACCTGCGTGCGGGCCTGCCCCTTCAACGTCCCGGTCATCGATTACACCGTGGACGCGGCCTACATCGACCCGGCCAAGTGCCAGGGTTGCGGCGTCTGCGTCTCGGAGTGCCCGGCCAAGGC
The DNA here is from genome assembly GCA_020052215.1 of Syntrophobacterales bacterium. GTDB lineage: Bacteria > Desulfobacterota > Desulfobaccia > Desulfobaccales > 0-14-0-80-60-11 > 0-14-0-80-60-11. The sequence goes on along the minus strand of JAGVPN010000302.1, from coordinate 237 downwards.
CATTACCTTGAAAAACTTCACTGACTCACAGATCATTGCCCAGGAAACGGCTCTGGCTGCGGGATAAGAAGAGGAGGAGTTATGACTGCTGCGTGGTCTCCCAAAATCATCGGCTTTTGCTGCCGCTACTGAGCCTACAGCGCTGCGGACCTGGCAGGTTCGATGCGACTGCAATACCCCCCGGATATCAAGATCATCCTGATGCCCTGCACCGGGCGGGTGGACATCATCCACCTG
>JAGVPN010000115.1 GCA_020052215.1 Syntrophobacterales bacterium | reverse complement strand
GGCCCCAGGTGGAGGCTTCGGCGCTTTACCAGAGGAGCCAGGGCTCCAGCGAAATCGCCGGCGGCGGCGCCATCGCCACCGCCGGGGGACTCCGGAATTTGTGGCAGGCGGGACTCGATGCCACCTGGGAAATAGATATTTTCGGGGGGACCCGGCGCAGCGTCGAGGCCGCCACCGCCGACCTCCGGGCGGCGGAGGAAGACCGCCGGGACGTCCTGGTAACCCTGGTGGGCGACGTGGGGAGCAATTATATCAACCTGCGGGGCTTTCAACAGCAGATAGACATTGCCCGGAGAAACCTTAAGGCCCAAAAGCATACCGCCGAAATCACCCGGAAGCGCTTCGAAGCCGGTTTTGTGGGGGCTCTCGACCTGGCCAACGCCAACGCCCAGATAGCCACCACCGAAGCCACCATCCCGGTTTTCGAGTCCTCGGCCCGGGCGGCCATCTACAACCTGGGGGTGCTCCTGGGGCGGGAACCGGCGGCCCTTTCGGAAGACCTGTCCAAGGCAGCTCCGATTCCTCCCACTCCCTTGGAGATTCCCGTGGGCCTGCCCTCAGAGCTGCTGCGGCGCCGCCCGGACATCCGCCGGGCCGAAGCCCAACTCCATGCCGCCACGGCTCGCATCGGGGTGGCCACTGCCGACCTGTTCCCCAAGTTCAACCTGGCCGGGTCTTTTGGCCTGTCAGCCAGTGACGTAGCCAGACTGGATAAATGGAACAGTAATTTCTGGTCCTGGGGTCCCAGCGTCACCTGGCCGATTTTCGCGGGCGGCCGCATCTACTGGAACATCAAAGTTCAGGATGCCCTCACGGAGCAAGCGCTGTTAACCTATGAAAAGACCGTGCTCACCGCCTTGAAAGACGTGGAAACCGCGCTGGTGGCCTATGCCAAGGAACAGGAACGCCGCAAGTCCCTGGTCACCGCAGTGGCCAACAACCGCAAGGCCGTGAATCTGGCCATGACGCTTTATGTCGCCGGCAAGTCGGATTTCTTAAACGTCCTCATCGCGCAGCGCTCGCTGTTTGCTACCGAAGATGCCCTGGCACTGAGCACCCGCACCGTGGACACCAGCCTGATTGCCCTCTACAAGGCGTTGGGCGGAGGCTGGGAAAAGGTGGGGCCATCACCTGAGGGCGGGAAAATCAATCATTAAACAGGAAAAAATACCCAAGGCAAGAAGGACGGTATGAGGGGGGAGATCGTCTAAATCAGGGGTTTAAGGAAAGCTCGAACCTCGACAGAACCGGGTCAACCAGAGGGCCCGGGGCTCTTGGGAGGCTGCTCTGAACCCAGACTCTTGACGGTGCCGTCCCGGCTGAAGGTCACGGCAAATTCCCGGGTGGATTCGCACAAAGAGGGGGTAACGGCTTTGACCACGGGCACAAAAGCGGTGACCGCGGGGGCGGCGGTGACCCAGGTATAATGCCAGGTTTCCTCCCCCTGGTCGCCATAGGAGGCCGTGAGCGGATAACCCAGACGGGCCGCGACGTCGGCCCGGGTGGACTTGCCCACCTCGATCTGGGAGACGACGCCGGCATCGGTAATGGCCTTGGTGCCAACGGAGACACAGGCGCTTATCACCAGGAGGACGGATACCGTTAAAAGTTTCAGCCAGGCGGTCATGATTCGATCCCGGAATGGTGGCGTCACAGTTGCGAAAAGTTCCTTGTAGCTTGGGTAGGACACCCGCCCTCGGGTGTCCCGGCACAGGCTGGAAGCCTGTGCCGCCGATGCAACTGCCTGCCAAAGGCGCGCACCTGACGGCGACGGTTGCTTGACATTTTCTCAGATTGCGCCGCGTTTTGCACCCTTAGGATTTGGCCCAGCCACTTTTTTAAGACAAAAAAATCGTTTCGGACCGATAATTCCCGCCAACCCATCAGGCGCCTCTGCCTGACGGCCCCCGCTTTCTTATACCAAATGGCAATCAAGAAATACGGAACTGTAGGGGCGCACCCGCGTATGGGTCCTAAATGCAGGGCGGACCCATGGGTCCGCCCCTACGGGGAAATTGCCGTTCGTTTGCTAATCGGCATTAAAACGCCTGCCATTCCCAAGCCCCGTGCGCCGGGAACAGGCTCATACCCCTTACGTCAGATTGCGGCAGAGACCTCAAGTTGACACGCGGGTCTGGTTGTGGCATGGTGGATAAGATCGTAAATAAACCGGGAGGCCGCCCGATGAGGCCGTTCCCTGAGAAGACTGGCAGCCCGAGCGTTCCGGTGTCCGAGGCACCGCTGACCCCCCAGGGGTCTTGACTGTGCTCGGGCTGTGGTATTTGGGGGCGATCTTGCCGGTGAGGAGCGTATCGCCGCGCTGACGACCAGCCGCGCCCCGGGGCAAGGCGCGGGGGAACTGTGGTCCTGGCGGCGACTGGCGCCGGGTACTGCGGCATGAGGGAGAAAGGCACGCCATGAGGACTTTTGCCATTGCAAACCAGAAGGGGGGGAGCGGCAAGACCACCACCAGCGTCAATCTGGCCGCGGCCCTGGGGGAGAAGGGCCGGCAGGTGCTGGTCATCGACCTGGACCCGCAACATTCCACCACGGCGTGGTTCGGGATCAAAAACGCCGGCAAGGGAGTGCTGGGGATCTTTGCGGAAAATGGCTCGATGCTGGATCTGGTGCAGGATTCGGGGGTGGCCGGGGTGGACCTGGTGCCGTCCTCGTCCTGGCTGGTGGGGGCTGAGAAGATGCTGGCCGGGGAAGTGGGGGCCGAAACCATCTTGCGCCGCAATCTGGACCGTCTGCCGCCGGACCGCTGGGACTACGTGCTGATCGACTGCCCTCCCACCCTGGGGGTCCTCACCGTCAACGCCCTGGTGGCGGTGGCCGAACTCCTGGTGCCGGTGGAGGCCCACGTCATGGCTTTGAGCGGCCTGGCCCAACTGCTGCAGACCGTGGAGGTGGTCAGGGACCGCCTCAACCCGGACCTGAGAGTTTCGGGCATCCTGGCCTGCCGGGTGGATTTTCGCACCCGCCACGCCCGGGAGGTGGTGGAGCAATTACGCCAGCGTTCCGGCAGCCTGGTTTACCGCACCGTCATCCGGGAGAACATCCGGTTGGCCGAATGTCCCTCCTTCGGCCAGGCCATTACCCATTACGACGGCAAGAGCGCCGGCGCCGCGGACTATCGGGCCCTGGCCGACGAGATCATCAGCCAAGAAGGGAGTTGAACGACATGGCCAAACGCAGCACCATTGGCGAAAATCCCCTGGATGCAGTTAATCAGGAAAACCCGCTGGATACCGTAGTGCCCGATCTCTCGGCGATGCCCAGAGGCGGCCGGGGGCAATCGGCGGCGGAGGCGCTTCCGGCGGTGCAGGAGCGCTTGCAGGAACTGGAAGCCAGCCTCAAGGGGCTGCGGACTGAAGTGGCGGGGCTCAAGACCGTGGCGGGCGAAGCGGCCTCCTTGCGGGGCACAATCGCCGGATTGACCGGAGATCTGGCCGGACTGCGCCGTGAGGTCGAACCACTCAAGGCCGAGGCCGCGGCAGTCAAGGCGCTCCAGGCCGAAGTGACGCAGCTCAAAGCTGAGTTGGCCCGCCTCCGGGCCAGCGCTGGCCCCGGCGACCTCCCCTTTTGGATGCGGGGCCGGAAGAAATAGCGGACCCGTACCCGGAGCTGAAACAATTTTTCTCCGCCCCGCTGTTCTGAAAAGTTTCTTCTGGTAGCACAGGCTTTCCAGCCTGTGCCGGGCAGTTTTTATAGGGCGGCCGGTGGCCGCCAGAATTCGGCGGGCACAGCCCGCCCGATGGAAACCAAGGCGGGCGAGACGCCCGTCCTAATCATTGTATGTTAGGTAAGATGCGTAAGGCGCACCCCACCTGACGGGCACGGAGGCCCGCCCCACCGGACTTTCACCGTAAACCGTTATCCAGGTCCCCGGTCTGTACAAGAAAGAGAGGGCTAGGTGATCCCCTGGAAAACGCTCTATTTGGCGTACATTTGGCCTGAGGGATATTGAGAGACAAGGATTTGCAATTATGAGATAATAGGTTACTAGCTTTCAGCCGTTTGCCGTGAGAGGCGGTCATGCCGGAAAGAAAGCACGGAATTGAATGCCCGGTCTGCGGGAAAGGGGGTCTGAAACGCCGACGGAGAAAATTCTGGATGCGGCTGATCCCCGGCAGTAAGCATTACCTGTGCAACTGGTGTCCGGCGCGCTACCTGGTCATCTTTGACCGGGCCATCAGGATGTTCCCACAAGATAAATAATCCGCCCGAGTCTCGGTCCGGCGGGCGGGGAGGCGGGGAAAGGCCCTGTCCTCCCCTGAAGGATCGCCGTTCCCCTACCTGGTGATCACCCCACAGGCGATGCGGGGCCCGGCGTTGCCGGCGGGATCACTCACATAATCATCCACGTCGGCGTGAATCACCAGGGAAGTTCCGCCTGCCTGGAACAAAGAATTCTTTTCTCCCTCCTTCAGGGTGACCGACTTGGCCACCGCCTCGATCTTGCCCTTGCCGTCCGCGCCCACCGTGATATTGGGCAGGTCGCCGGCGTGAGGCCCCGCGGGGTTCTTCAGGCCGTGATGCTTGCCGGCGGGATTAAAGTGGCCGCCGGCGCTCTGAAACCCCGGTGTGGCGCAAACGCCTTTCTCATGGATATGGAAGGCGTGCTCTCCGGGTGGCAGATTTTCGACCTTCACTACAATCTGCACCCCCTGGGGCGTTTCGATCAAGGTGGCTTCCCCCACCTTTTGCCCCTGGGTATTGACCAGCGTTGACTTGGCCGTGGCCGGCGGGCATTGACCGCAGCCGAGCACCAGCGACAGCGCCAACCCCAAACCTGCCGTGGAGATTTTCCCTAGCATCGTTTCACCCCTCTAAACTGAAATTTCCTTATCCCCCACCGGGAGAGCGCTTATCGGGGGGATTGTCTTAAAGGTAAAACGTCCTGCAAAATAATCCAGACCTGAACGATTTTTTCGCCAAGATTTAAAGAGTAATGACCAAGACCTGAACCGATAATCATCAAATCGAGATCAGATTGATTTCCGGGTAGGTGTGAGATAAGGCGAGATGTGCATGTGGCCTTGGCTTTTCCTCTGGCTCATCATTATCAAGTTATCAGCGCCAAGATAGCCCGGGTTCTTTAATTTATCATTCCAACATCGTAGCTGGTCACAGTTTTGGAGGCAAAAACTGCTATGCCGCTGATATTATTGGACATTTTTTTAGAAATATCCTTACGGCTGATATAACAGCCCAAAATAGTTCAGAAAAGGTCGACTTAATTATAAATTTATGTTGATTTTTTAATAAGGTATTGGTATTAAAAAAATGTTCAGGGAGGGGAAGATAAATTTGGGGAAAGAGGTCCCAGGAACAATTTTTGACAAAATTGCGCGATTCCATAATATCTGACGAGATGGTTAGAAGAGGTGGTTATGGTTGAATTGGTCGACAGAGACGAGGATAAAGTATCAACCATTGTTGCCTTTAATAAGAAAAATGAATTTGATAAAATACATCCTACTAGTTCGGAAATAGATTATAGAAAATTATTGGAAGATAAAATCAAGGAAAAGAAATTAAATTTAGGAATTGATGCAAAAGAAATAAAGGGAGGGGCGAGAGAACACATACAGAAAAAAAGGAAATGGATGAGCGAAGTTATAAAACCTATAATGGAAATAAAGGATATACTCGAAAAAACTAAACTAATAGAAATAAAATTAATATATCGGAGAGGGAAGGTTGCTTTAAATGATCTTAGGAATATTGTTATAAAATCCAAAGAATATGATGAATCTACAATTATTTCATCCGGATTTAAATTAGATATAGATTTTTGTCCACGGTCAAAGGCATTAAATAATAAAATAGATTGTTATTTAGTGCAATTATTAGGCAATGCCATAGATCATAAAAGTGTAGCCAAATACTATAATGTTGACACATTAATGGAGTTTATTATAAATTATTGTTCAGAGTATATAGCTGAAGTCTCCAGCAAGAAATGATCACTGCCTAATTCTTGAAGGTCTTAATCGAATCATTTCCTCCCCGGTTTTTTTCTCCGACTTACCCCTAAAAATTACTTTAACGGTGAAGTAACCAGGGGCGCAGCCCGCTGCTGAGGAGGTAGAGAGCGGCCAGCACCAGGACGATGGTGGCCCCGGAAGGAAAGTCGATGGCATAGGACAGCATCAGCCCCCCCACCGCGGACCCCACCGCCACCCCGGTTGCGACCCACACCATGGTTTTCAGCTGCCGGGCCAGGTTCTGGGCGATGGCCCCGGGGATCACCAGCAGCGCCGAGACCAGGATAATCCCCACCAGGTAGAT
>JAGVPN010000297.1 GCA_020052215.1 Syntrophobacterales bacterium | reverse complement strand
GGGGGATATTTGTAGGGCTGGCCTTCAATGCCAAGGAATTTTATGGGCTGGCCGGCCTGCCGCCCCTGGTGCTCCTGGCCCAGCAGCATTGGCGCCACAAGCGGCGGCTGACCCTTAGCGTTTTGGCCTTCGGCGTCGGTGCGGCCCTCCCGCCTCTGGCCTACCTGGCGCTCAAGGCGGTGATTCTGGGGAGTCTGACCGGGGCCGTCCTCCATTTCCTGGCACAGAAAAAACTCCTGTGCCACGAATTCTTCACACCCCTCACCATCGGCCGCATCTACCCGGAGAGTCTCCTGATGCTGTTGCAGGCCCCCCTTTTCTGGCTGGGGTGCCTGGGGGTCGGTTGGATCTGGAAGAAAGAGACCCCATCTCCCGGAGTTAAATTGTGGATCTGGAACTTCTTCCTCTGGAGCGGGGTTTACCTCACCGCGGTTTACTGGCACCGCTTTGCTCTGCCGAGTCTATTCCTGGCCTGCCCGTTGGCGGCCTATTTTCTGAGCAAGGTTGCGAGCCGGCTGACTGTTGGGGTTTTTACTCATCCGCCTCGCTGGTTGGCCCCCGGGATCATCGCCGCGTTTCTATTCTTGTTTTACCCCGTCGCCGGCCTGGATTTCTTCAAACAGATTCTGATCTGCCGGGGTTCAGCCCCCGTGCGTCTGGTGCAGTATCTTCGCTCCCATGTGCCCACCCGCTGCCTCATCGAAACCCCGGAATACGAACTGGCTTTCCTGGACGACGATCACCGCATCCATCACATGCCGTCATATTTCTTTGTGGAATCAACGCCGGACCGGGTGGTGCTGCTCAACCCCCGGCAGCAACCTTATGAATTCAACCGGGTGGGCGCCGACATCCTGATTCTGGGAAGGTTTGGCAAGGGCGTCTTTAAGCAGGTCTATCCCCCGGCCCTCATCAACCGGGAGTGGCGCCGGATCGCCCAGGTGGATTATTATGACATCTATGTGTCTCGAAAAGCGGCCAAAAAGATATTAACCTTGATGAATCAAACTCTGGCCTCACACCAAAAGGCTAGCCTGATCAGACCTGCCAGTCAGAATCATGTTGCAAAAACCCTGGTTGATTCGTACTATCACTGATTTTCGCCGCCGCTATCGGCAGCTGGGTTTAGGGGACGTGACCATCGGCGTCCTGGCCTTGCGGCCGGGCGAAGAGATCAAGGTCCTGGACCTGGCGGAGCGCGGCGTCGTCTTCTTCCCCCCGGTTTTGGCTCAACTCCTCAGTCGCTCCAAGGTGGCCCAGGCTGAAGTCCTGGGGGAATACATGGTTCCCGGGACTTTCGTGGCCTACTCCCTGGCGGACCTGGCCGGGAAACTCCCCGAATTTCAGGCCCTGGGCGCGGTGGTCGCCAAGCGGGACCGGGCCCACCTGGGCCTGGGGGTCAGTCTCTGGCCCTCCCTGGAAACCCTCTACAGCCTGGCGGGCCTCCAGGGGCTCACTTACCCCCTGGTGGTGCAGCCTTACCTGGACGGCGCCCGGGACTTGAGGGTGGTGGCGCTGGCCGACTATGTCGAGGCCTATGAACGGGTCAACCCCCACAGCTTTCGCAAGAATCTCTTTCAGGGGGGATCATCCCTTCCCGCCGCCCTCACCCCGGATCAGCAGAATTTTTGCCGGGAGGTGATGGCTCGGGGAAGGTTTCCCTATGCTATCCTGGACCTGCTCCTTGATCCCCGGCATGGCCATCCTTATCTTTCAGAAATCAGCTTCAAGGGAGGATTGACCGGGGCGAACCTCTCCCAGGCTGAGTTTCACCGCCGCGTTGCCGCCCTGGAAGAGGATTTTATTCTACAATGGGAAACCTCATCGAAGACCCGGCCTTAAGGGATCGCCTCCACGTCTTTGTTGATCGGGCCGGCGCCGGCCAGCAGTTGGCTGCCCACCTCAGCGGGTATCCCGGCCAAGAGATTCACCTCTTCGCCATTCCTGCCGGAGGCGTGCCGGTGGCGGCGGAGATCGCCCGGGCCCGGTCGATTCCCCTGGACCTCATCATTGTCCGCAAAATCCAGCTCCCCTGGACCACGGAAGCCGGCTTCGGCGCACTTAATCCCGCCGGCCAGGCCATTTTTAACGAAAACTTGCTGCGCCGCCTGCCCCTGTCCCCCGAGGAGATCGAGGCCCAGGTAACCAAGACCGCCGCGGTCATGCGGCAGCGGGAAGAGCGCCTCCGGGGCGGCAAGCCCTATGCCCGCCTGGACGGACAGGCGGCTCTGGTGGTGGATGACGGCCTGGCTTCGGGCTACACCATGCGGGCGGCGCTTCAGTTCTTGAAGGCCCAGGGGGCTGGCCGGCTCATCGTCGCGGTGCCCACCGGCTCCGAACGCACCGTTTGGGAGCTGCTCCCCCTGGTGGATGAGCTTTACTGCCTTAATGTCCGGGGCGGCTTTTCCTTTGCCGTGGCCGACGCCTATGAAAACTGGTATGATCTCACCGAGGGAGAAGTTATAGAAATTATTAATTCTTTAAAGTCGAAGCTTAAATAAATAAATGAAGGCAAGAATATAGTGTTGATAAGCATTGAGGATTTTAGAACTATGTTGACCTATTTATGGACTTTTGGTGTTGGTGCAGTTTTTGGTATTTTTCTGACATATTTTCATGAAAAAGCCAAGAATTTTGCAATCATGCAAGATATAGGTCGAATAACTGAGCAGATAGAAAATGTTAAACAACAGAATATACTGGTTTTAGAGGAGGTAAGGGGGCGCCATCAATTACGACTCGCGGCATTGGACCGTAGACTCCAAGCACATCAAGAGGCATTCACACTTTGGAGAAAGCTATTATCGAAGGCGCATAAAGCAGATGAAATAGGGAATTTCGTCATGGATTGTCAGGATTGGTGGGACAAAAACTGTCTTTACCTCAGTCCCGAGGCAAGACTCGCATTCAGAACCGCTTACCAAAGTGCTTTTGACCACAAAGATTTTCTAACTGACAAATCGAACACTGAATTGATAAGAGAGAACTGGAAACGCATCGAGTATGCTGGTAACGCTATTGTGCAGGGTGCAGAATTGCCTCCCCTAGGGGATCAGGAATCAGAAAGTCTAAAAAGTGAATAATTTACCCTCAAACCCGTTGCCGGCCCGAATCCCCCGGGACCGCCTGGCCTTTGATATCGACGGGGTGGTGGCCGACATCATGACCACCTTCCTGGCCCTGGCCCGGGAACGCTATAACCAGGGGCACCATCTCCGCTACGAGCACATCACCACCTTCTATTTGGAGGACTGCCTGGACCTCCCGCCGGCCATCATCGACGCCCTCATCCGGGAACTCATCGATCGCCCCCATGAACTGCCGGTGGAACCCTTCCCCCACGCGGTGCCGGTCCTCACCCGCCTGGCCCTGGAAACGCCGCTGTTGTTCGTCACCGCCCGGGACCGGAGAAAGCCCATCGAACGCTGGCTGCACCGCCACCTGGCCCCGGTGCCGCCGGACTCCATCCGGGTCCTGGCCACGGGCGACCCCGACACCAAGATCCACTACCTCAAGGACCACGGCATCCAATACTTTGTGGAAGACCGCCTGGAAACCTGCCTGCAACTGGCCGGCCACGGCATCACCCCCATCGTCTTCGCCCAACCCTGGAACCGCCAACCCCACCCGTTCCCCGAGGTCGCCGACTGGCCGGAGCTGGCGGG
>JAGVPN010000011.1 GCA_020052215.1 Syntrophobacterales bacterium | reverse complement strand
CGGGCCTGGCGCTCCTGCGCGCCCGCCGGCGGGCGCGGAGAAATTAATAACCCAACAACCAGCGGTACGAATGGAGAGGAGACCTGATCATGTCAAACGCTAAGGAAAGACATACCTGGTGCAAAGTTATTCTGCTCTGCATGGTTATCCTGGCCCTGCCCTACCTGCAGCCGGGCCTGGCCCTAGCGAATTCTTATGATATCGATGCTGCGGGTTCTGCTTCTGTATCACAGAGTTCCCCAGGGATGAATTACGCGGGCAATTACTATCTTTATGTGGGATATGCCCTGGAAGGGCCATTTCGCACTTATTTGAAATTCGATTTGAGCGCGATACCCGATACCGAGCGCATCGTTACCGCTGAACTTAACTTTTTTTGCGCCGGGGGAGCGGTGCTGCAGGATAGCGCTACAGTAATTGACATGCGCTATGTCTCGAATGACGGCTGGCAAGAATCAAGCATAACCGGGAATAATCAGCCAGGCATATCCGGCAATCTGGCGGATACGCACACGATTCCAGGGGGGAACCAATATGATTATCATGGGTGGAACTTGTTCGGAGTGGCGGGGGCCTGGAACCCCGCTCCGGACCAGGCCGATAACACCCTGTCCTTGGTGTTGGCCTTGCACGATGAAAGCGTGACCACCGCGGGCAGAGGTTTTGAAGCCAGATGGACTCAATACGGCGTGCCGCCGTATTTGCATATTTCGACCGAGGTTGTCCCTCTGCCTCCCTCGCTGCTCCTCCTGGGCTCCGGCCTGGCAATCCTGGCGCTCTTGGGCCGGCGGCGGTTAAGCAACAGAAGTTGATGGGTATCAAAGAAGATGATGCTCCAAGGTGGGGGCGGAGGGCCAGGGGGCAATCTCCCCGGCCCCCCCTCACCCTTAAGAGCCATAATCCACGTCAGCTTCCGAACCCGCGTTTTCCCGGGAGGCGCCATGCTGAGTTACTTAAATTATCGCAAGTTCGTCTCTTTCAAAAACGGCAAGCAACTGTTGCTCCGTTTCCTGAACACCCAAGACCGGGAAGGACTGCTCAGGCTCTTTCAAGAGGCCTCGGAGGAGGATATCCGGTTCCTCAGGCATGATGTCAAGGACATGAGGATAATCAATTACTGGATCGACTATATCGATTACACCCAGGTATTGCCTCTATTGGCGATTGATTTTGAGAAGCACTGTTTCGTAGCGTCAGCCACCCTGCACCGGGGTCAGCCTTCTGCGGGCCACATCGGCGAGATTCGCTTGTTCGTGTCGGAACCTTTCCGCGGGATAGAGCTGGCCGGAATGATGCTGGCAGAGTTAATCCAACTCGCCGCCGTGAAAAATTTGCAATGGCTGAAGGCGGAAGTGGTGGCGGAGCGCCTGGAAGTGATCGATACCTTTTGCGCCCAGGGTTTCGAGGTGAAAGCCGTCCTGGAGGATTGCTTTATGCATAAGGACGGGCGGACCCATGACGTGATGCTTCTGATGCTCCCTCTGGCAAATAAAAAAGCCGGAAAGCGCCGGAGTTTGGCTATTTCAGAGGATCGGCCAGATGGGAGGCCTTCTTTTTAATTCGCCCCATTCAGGTGGGGGAGCAGGGGCCCTCGCAAACCCGCAGGAAAGCGGGCTTTCTGGCCCAGAACCTCTTCCGCCAGACCGGCGCCCTGTGGGTGGGGGCCGAAGTCGTCAGCAGCTTTAATAATCAAGGCTTTATCGCCGGTCCTGAAGCTCCCCCAGGGGCAAGAGCCGTTTCTGGTTGGACAAAAACCAACAAGCCTTTTACTTCCCGGTTAAAGGGCATTGGAAATAGTAGAGATCTGCTATGACCAGAAACTTATCAATTGCCTCAAAACTTGCTATATATGATCCGTATGAAGTGTTTTGAAAAACTGCCTCGAGATCGTCGCGGCAAAACTAACCGACGAAAACCGAAATGCCTGTTCCTTTTGCTTTGCTGGCTGTTGCTGCCCATCTGGTCCCCCCTGGCCCAGGAAACCCTGGAGGCCCAGTCCATCCGTTTCCGGCTCATCCCCGGCGGCTATTATCTTCTGGGCAGTTCCATGGGCGAACCCGGCCGCTATGCCGATGAAGCCATCCTCCACCGGGTGCGGGTTGATCCCTTTTACATCGCGGTCACCGAAATCACCAACGCCCAGTACGCCCGGTTTGTCAAGGCCACCGGGCATAAAAAGCCCCTCTACTGCGAGGACAAAAACCTCAATGGTCCCAACCAGCCAGTGGTGGGGGTCACCTGGAACGATGCCGCGGCCTTCTGCCGGTGGTTGACCAAAGTCACCGGCGCGCCCCATGAACTCCCGACGGAAAACCAGTGGGAAGTCTCGGCCCGAGGGGGCCTGGTGGGCCAGCCCTACCCCTGGGGGGCCCAGGCCCCGGATGCCGGCGGCGTCTTTCGGGCCAATTTCCGCACGTCACTCCCCGGAGCCACGGGGTTTTCCTTCACCGCGCCGGTAGGCTCGCTTCCCGCCAACGGCTACGGCCTCTTCGATATGGCCGGCAACGTCTCCGAGTGG
>JAGVPN010000036.1 GCA_020052215.1 Syntrophobacterales bacterium | reverse complement strand
GGCGCTCTAACATCTCCTGGTATTCATCGATATCGATTATTACCGCCGCGGGCTTGCCTCCTCGGAAAATGATCTCCGGTTCCTTTCTCTTGGCCTTTGGGTTCATATCTTCCCTTGAAAACTTAAGAATACAAAGGTTAACTGTCGTCTTTTTTAATTGAATCGGTCGCTACCCCTGCTTCTTTAAGCAACTCCTCCAGCCGCGCCGCTCGGTCCAGCCCCTTGTCCGGCAGGAAGATGAACTCCGGCATCAACCGAAAAAGGTTCTCCCGGGCCACTTCGGCCTTGATGAAGCCCAGGGCCTTGTCCAGGGCGATCTGCACCTGGTCCTGGTCCAGGTTTTCCCGGGTCGCGTAGAACACCTTCGCCCGCCTCAAATCCGGGGTTATCTCGACTTCCGTCAGGGTGAGTTCCTTCAGCCGCGGGTCGGCGCACTTATACAGCAGGATCAGCGCCAGCCGTTCCCGGAGCAACTCCGCCACCCGGTGGGGGCGGCCCGTGGGGGTCCGTGGTTTCACTTGTCTCACTTTTCCAGGTAACAGAATTCCACCTGGGAATCGATAATCTCCACCAGGTGCTGGTTCTCCATAAACGTCATGATTTGCTGCAGCCGGGTGTTGAGCAACTGCGAGTCGTTGCCCACCAGGGCCACGCCGATCCTGGCTTTCTGCCAGAGGTCGTTGTCGCCCACTTCGGCCACGGCCGCCTCAAACTTGTGCCGCACCCGCTCCATGAGGCTCTTGACCACCCGGCGCTTGCCCTTCAGGGAGTCGTTCCCCGGGATGACCAGGGTAATCATGGCTGCGGCGACAATCATATCGGCGCTCTCGGCGGTTCACCCGAAGCAAAGAAGCTCCATCTTGCCTCAGTGGGCGGCCTCGGTGGCGGTTTCCGGCCTGGCGCTCGGGGCTTCCAGTATGGCCTTCACCTTTTCCTGGGTATAAGCTTCAATGATGTCCCCGACCTTATAGTCATTGAACCGGTCGATGCCGATGCCGCATTCATACCCCGACTGCACCTCTTTGACATCGTCTTTGAAGCGCTTCAGGGAGTTGATCTTCCCGCCTTCGGACACCACTTTCCCTTTGCGCACCACCCGGGCCAGGGAGTTGCGTTCCATCTTGCCGTCCAGGATCATACAGCCGGCTATGGTGCCCACTTTGGTGATGGAAAAAACCTGTCGCACTTCGGCCCGGCCCATCACCTTCTCTTCCACGATGGGCTCCAGCAACCCTTCCAGGGCCGCATGGATATCCTGCAGCAGGTTGTAGATGATGTCGTAGTACCGCACATCCACCTGCTCGGCCTCCGCCAGGGCCAGGGCCTTGGGGTTGGCCCGGACATTGAAGCCCACCACGATGGCATCCGAGGCCGAGGCCAGCATGATGTCGTTTTCGGAGACCTCCCCCAGTCCGGCATGGATCATCGAGACCTTGATGTCCTTGGTCCCCAACTCGGACAGAGCCTTGGCCAGGGCTTCGATGGAGCCGTGCACATCGGCCTTGAGCACCATCTTGAGTTCCTTGACCGCGCCGTCTCTTACCTGCTGGTAGAGCTTCTCCAAAGTTACCCGGCTGATCCGGGCCATGGTGGCTTCCCGCAGCTTCTGCTGGCGCATCATGGCGATCTGCTTGGCCTTGCGCTCATCTTCCAGCACCAGGAATTCGTCCCCGGCCTCGGGGACGCCGTTGAACCCCTGAACTTCCGCGGGCAGTCCCGGCGGCACCTCCTCCACTTTTTCGCCCCGGTCGTCGAACAAGGCCCGCACCCGGCCGTACTGCGACCCGCACACGAAGTAATCCCCGGGTTTCAGGGTGCCTTGCTGGACCAGCACGGTGCCCACCGGGCCCCGGCCTTTGTCCAGCCGGGACTCGATGATCCGGCCCGAGGCCGGGGCATCCGCCACCGCCTTGAGATCCAGAATCTCCGCCTGCAGGAGGATCTTCTCCAGCAATTCCTTGATGCCGGTGCGCTGCTTGGCCGACACCTCGGCAAACAGGACGTCACCCCCCCACTCTTCGGAGACCACCCCGGCCTGGGACAATTCCCGTTTTACCCGTTCCGGGTTGGCATTGGGTTTGTCGATCTTGTTGACGGCCACCACCAGGGGCACTCCCGCGGCCTTGGCATGGTTGATGGCCTCGGTGGTCTGTTCCATGACGCCGTCGTCCGCGGCCACCACCAGCACTACCAGGTCCGTGACCTTGGCGCCCCGGGCCCGCATGGCCGTAAAGGCCTCATGGCCCGGAGTGTCCAGGAAAACCACTTCCCCTTGCTTTTCAGGCAGATCCACATAATAAGCGCCGATATGCTGGGTAATGCCGCCGGCTTCCCCTTCAGTGACCCGGGTCCGGCGAATCGCGTCTAACAGCGAAGTTTTGCCGTGGTCCACGTGGCCCATGATGGTGACCACCGGGGGCCGGGCCTTGGCCTCGCCCTCTTTGCGAGGGCCCATCGCCAGCAGGTCTTCTTCCTGCATGCTGGCGTGTTCCACTTCATACCCGAATTCCCCGGCCACGATGGTGGCGGTATCAAAATCGATGGGGTAATTGATGTTGGCGATCACCCCCATCTGCAAAAGTTGCTTGATGATGGCGCCGGACTTGATGCCCATGCGTTTGGCCAGCTCTCCCACGGTGATGGATTCTCCCACCTTGACCCGCCGTTTGATGGCCTTGGGAATGGTGACCTCCCCCTTGGTGAGCTTCTTGATGGCCTTTTTCATGCCTTTCCGGCGGCCTGACCCGCGGTGCTCGCCTTCCGCCCCACCATAGAGGTCGGCCCGCTCCCGGACCTCCCTTTTCTTGACCGGCTTGGCCCGGGCGGCATCCGGAACTTCCGGGCGCTTGACCTTCTTCTTCCCCTTAATGTCCTTCTTCTCTTCGACCGCCGGCGGTGTGCCAGGTCCGGCCGCCGGCCTGGCCCCCGGCGCCGTACCCCTGGCCCCGGGCGTCGCCGG
>JAGVPN010000232.1 GCA_020052215.1 Syntrophobacterales bacterium | reverse complement strand
GGTGCGGCCCTCTGCCTGGCCGGCTATGCCGCGGCTGCCGGCCTGGTGGTGGACCCCGCCCCGTTTTTCCCCGCCTCGCGGTTCAACACCGCGGTCTTCCTGGCCGGTGTGGGCGTCCCCATTCAACTGGGGCGCGGCTTTCTGGCCGCCGGCCTCAGCGCCTGTCTCGCGTTGTTTTACATGGCCTCCCTGGGGCAAGAGAAGCACCGCCGCCTCCGGAAGTGGGGGCGCAACCTGATGGTGGGATCAGTGGTGAGCATCCTGGCCCTGGTGATCTCCGCCTGGTGCGTCACCCAACATCTCGGCCGCAACGCCGCCAGGGAAGTAAGGTCTGGCCAAGAGCACCAAGCCCAGATGCTGGAAGTCTCCCTGAAAAATAAGATGACGGAAGCCGACCATCTGGTGACCACCCTGGCCGGAGCCGCGGAGATTGTCTCCTACCTGTCCTCCAGGACTCCACACAACCGAGACCAGGCCCATGCGGTCCTGGACCGGTATAGCGCCGTCCTGCCGGGCACCATTATGTCTGTGCTGGACCGGGAGGGCCTGACCATCGCCTCTTCCAAGCGCCTGGGTTCGGACAGTTTCCTGGGCAAGTCCTATGGAGTCTGCTACTACTTCCAGCAAGCCTTGCAGGCCGCCAGGGGCAGCTATTGGGATTTGGAAGTGACCTCCGGAGAACCGGCTTACTGCGCCAGTTTTCCGGTGCGGGATGACCGCAATGCAATCATCGGGGTGGCGGTAATCCAGAGAATCATGCGTGACCTGGGAGGCTTATTCCCGCATGAAGCCCTGGTTGTGATCATCGAGACGCACGGGGTCGTGGTGCAGGCCAACCGGCTGGACCTGTTCTTGAAAAGCCTCTGGCCCCTGTCCGCCGCGGTGCAGGAGCAGTTGAGCGCTTCCCGCCAGTCCGGCCCCGGCCCCTTTGCCCCCATCCTGGAGCAGGCGCCGGTGGACGGGGGTTACTGCCGGTTCCAGGGCCGGCCCTATCTGGTCCTGCGGCAGCCGCTCCCCTTTCAGGACTGGTCCATCGTGATTCTCACCTCCCCCCGCCCCATCGCCGTGGCCCGAATGCTGGGCCTCAGTATCGCCATCCTTGCGTGTCTCGCGGTGCTGAGCCTGTTAACCATCATGGGCCTGACCATCGAGTCCACTTCACGGGTACAGCGATCCGAGGACCGGTTTCGCCAATTGTACGGCAACCTCCGGGACGGCTCCGCGGTAGTGGATTTGAGTGGGAACCTCGTGGAATGGAATCCGGCTTTCCAGGCCATGCTGGGTTACCCGCCCGAAGAGTTGATCAAGCTTTCCCTCCGAGATCTTACTCCGGAAACCTGGCAAGAGGAGGAAGCCCGGATCATTGCCGAAGAGGTGCTGCGCCGGGGATTTTCCAGGCTTTACGAGCAGGAGTACCGTCGCCGGGACGGATCGGTCGTGCCGGTGGAACTGCAAACCTATCTGATCCAGGAGGATGGAGAGCAGGCCGGGAGGATGTGGATCTTTGTCCGGGACCTCACCAAGCGCCGGCAGGCCGAAGCGGCTTTGGGAAAAAGGTTGATAGCACTAAGCAAGCCTCTGGATGATCCAGATGGTATATATTTCCATGACTTATTCAATATAGAAGATATCCAGCGAATACAAGACCTGTTCGCCAAAGCTACCGGTGTTGCCTCAATCATTACTAATCCAGACGGAACACCGATCACTAAACCTAGCAATTTCTGTCGATTGTGTATCGATATCATACGTCAGACTGAATTAGGTCTTAAAAATTGCTATTATTCAGACGCCATCATAGGTCGCCACCATACCGAGGGACCGGTCGTTCAACCGTGTCTTAGCGGGGGGCTTTGGGATGCGGGAGCAAGTATTACTGTCGGAGGAAGGCACATTGCCAATTGGTTAATTGGTCAAGTTCGTAATGAAGCCCAGAGTGAAGAGAATATGCGAGAATATGCGCGCCAAATAGGGGTAAATGAAGAGGAGTTTATTAAAGCTTTTTATGAAGTTATCACGATGCCGGAAAGTCAGTTCAAGCAGGTGGCGGATGCCTTGTTTGCCCTGGCCAATCAGCTCTCAGCCATAGCCTATCAGAATGTCCAGCAGGCGCGTTTCATCACCGAGCGCAAGAAGGCGGAGGATGCCCTACAGGAGAGCGAACAGAAGTACCGGCTGCTGCTGGCCAATATCCCCGCCACGGTATTTACCGGTTACGCCGATTGGGCCGTGGATTTCCATGATGATAAAATCGAGGAGCTAACCGGCTACAGCAAAGAGGAATTCGAGGCGCGGCGCCTGAAATGGTCTGATATGATCCTGACCGAAGACTTTAGCCGGATCAAAGAGATTTTTCTCGAAGCCCTGAAGTCAACCCGAGCCTATGTCCGGGAATACCGCATCAGAGCCAAAAACGGCGATATTCTCTGGGTTAGGGAGCGGGCACGGATTATTTGCGATCCCCAGGGCCGGATTGTCCAGGTCAACGGGGTGTTTTCCGATATCACCGAGCAGCATAACCTCGCCCAAGAGCTGGAAGAACTGCGGCGGCAACAGGAGATGATCCTGAATAACGCCGGGGAAGGAATCTTCGGGTTGAACCGCCAAGGCGAAGTGACCTTCGCCAATCCTGCGGCCGCGGTAATGGTCGGCTATGAGCCGGGGGAACTGGTGGGACGGCCCATGCATGATCTCATTCACCACACGAGAGAGGATGGGACCCCGCATCTCCGGGAGGACTGTCCCGTCTATGCCGCCGT
>JAGVPN010000359.1 GCA_020052215.1 Syntrophobacterales bacterium | reverse complement strand
TGAACCGGCACCCTATCAAGCTATGATCGAAACGGTTAAAAGCAAAAAGTGCTTACACAAGATATAGTGGTAACTGGAGTCAATTGAATACCCCCAATGATTTAAATACAATATTCACCACAGGTTCATACAACCCAGATTGAAAATTGCCTTAGTAGGGCGGGCACCGCCCGCCATTAATAAAATCCGGTTTATCTCCGGCGGGCAATGCCCGCCCTACACGGTGCATTTTCTGCCGAAAACTGAAAACCGAAAACTGAAAACCGTCATTTAAAATGCTCCAGGATTTCATTAACCAGCTAAAAGAATCCGCCGAACACCGGGATATTCTCGGGCATTATCATTATCTGCCGGAGAAGCCGGTGGAGTACGTGGCCGGGGATGCGGGGCTGTCGCCGGAGGTGCTGGCGGCGTTGGAGCGGTTGGGGATTCCCCGCCTCTACTCCCACCAGGGGGAGGCGCTGGCGGCCATCCGGGCCGGGAAGAACCTGCTGGTGGCCACCCCCACGGCCAGCGGCAAGACCCTCATTTACAATTTGCCGGTATTGGAATCGCTCTTACAAGACCCCCGGGGCCATGCGCTGTATCTCTTTCCCTTAAAGGCGTTGGAGCAGGACCAGCTCAAGGCCCTCCAGGAGTTGGACGCGGCCCTGCCCTCCCCTTTCCTGACCGCGGCTATCTATGACGGCGACACGCCGCCAGCCCAGCGCCAGGCCATCAAGGCGCACCCGCCCCACGTGCTCATCAGCAACCCGGACATGCTCCATATGGGGCTTATGCCCTATCACGCCTCGTGGTCCGGCTTCTTTGCCCGCTTGAAATTCGTGGTGATCGACGAAATCCACACCTACCGGGGCATCATGGGCAGCCACATGGCCCAGGTGCTCAGGCGTTTGAAGCGGATCTGCGCCCACTACGGCTCGCACCCGCAATTTTTGCTGTCGTCGGCCACCATCGCCCAACCCGAAATTTTTATCCGGACGCTGACGGGATTAGATGTTGAGATTATTACGGAAAGCGGCGCGCCCCAGTCAGGCCGGCACTTTTTGTTCCTCAACCCGCCGGGGGGCGCTCCGGTCACCGCGGCCCAGATCTTTGCCCAGGCCATCCGGAAGGGGCTCAACACCATCTGCTTCACCCAGGCGAGAAAGCTCACCGAACTGATCCATGTCTGGTCCCAGCGGCTGGCGCCGGAGATGCGCCGTTTCATCAGCTCCTACCGAGCCGGGTTTTTGCCGGAGGAGCGCCGGGAGATCGAGCGGGCGCTGGCCAGCGGCAAGATGAAGGGGGTGATCTCCACCAGCGCCCTGGAGATGGGCATCGACATCGGCGGCCTGGACCTCTGCATCCTGGTGGGCTATCCCGGCACCATGGTGACCACCTGGCAGCGGGCCGGCCGGGTGGGACGCCAGGGCCGGGACTCCCTCATCATCCTGGTGGCCCAGGCCGACGCCCTGGACCAGTACTTCATCAAGTACCCGGAGGAGTTTTTCGGGCGGCCCATGGAAACCGCGGTGGTGGACCCGAACAACCCCTTTGTGGTCAAGGCGCACCTGCCCTGTGCGGCCCAGGAACTGCCGCTCAATACCCGGGGCGAGACCTTTTTCGACCTCAAGGCGTATGCGCCGGTGATCGAGGAACTGGCCCGGGAACGCCACCTGCTGCACTCCGCCGCGGGGGACGCCTGGTTTGCCCGGGGCCGGTTCCCCCAGAAAGAAGTGAGCATTCGGGGTATCGGGGAGAGTTTCGCCATTTTCCAGACGGGCAAGAAGCGTCCCCTGGGCTCCATTGACGGCCACCGGGCTTTGCGGGAGTGCCACCCCGGGGCGATTTATCTCCACAAGGCCCAGACCTGGGTGGTGGAAAAATTGGACCTGCCCCGGCGCAACGTCTGGGTCAACCCCATCGAGCCCAACTATTTCACCCGCATCCAGACGGAAAAGGAGACGGAGATCCTGGAGGTGCTGGCGACCCGGCAGGTGGCCCGGTTCACGGCCCACATCGGGCGGCTCAAAGTCACCGAGCAGTTGTTGAGCTATGAAAAGCGGCGGCTGCCGGGCCAGGAGCTCCTGGGCCAGGTCGAACTCGAATTGCCGCCCCAGATCTTTGAAACTGTGGGCATGTGGCTGGAAATTCCGGACGAGGTGAAAAACGCGGTTTACGCCTCCGGGCGCCACTTCATGGGGGGCATCCACGCCCTGGAGCACGTCCTGATCAGCATGTTCCCGCTGTTTGCCCTGGCGGACCGCTATGACATCGGCGGCATCTCGCATCCGGCGCATCCCCAGGTGGGCCGGGCGGCTATCTTCATCTATGACGGCTACCCCGGCGGGGTGGGCCTGTCGGCCCGGGCCTACGAGATCCTGGAGGACCTGGTGCGGCGCGTCCTGTCACTCACTGCCGCCTGCCCCTGCGAGGACGGCTGCCCCTCGTGCATCCACTCTCCCAAGTGCGGCTCCGGCAACAAGCCCCTGGACAAGGAAGCGACCCTGAAGATCGCCGCCCTGCTGTTGGGAGAGGATGAGGTGGAGCCGCCGGAAGAGGGGTTGGGCGTCGAACTGCCTGCGCCTGCCGCCACCGCCGCCCCGGAGGGCGAGGCCGAAGCCGAGATCCCCTGGTTCCGGAGGCGTAAAATCGGCGTCCTGGACCTGGAAACCTGCTGTTCCGCGGCGGACGTGGGCGGCTGGGGCCAATGCCACCGCATGGGGGTGTCGTTGGCGGTGATGCATGAGAGCCATACCGGGGTTGCCACCACCTATCGGGAGCACGATCTGGAACGCCTGGCCCAGCGCTTAATGAAGTTGGATCTGGTGGTGGGCTTCAATATTAAGGGCTTCGACTACCGGGTGCTGCAACCGTACACCAAGGTCAATCTGGCGGAAGTGCCCACCCTGGACATCCTGGAGGAAGTCCACACCCTCCTGGGACACCGCCTCTCCCTTAATCACCTGGCGGAAAAGACGTTGGGAGAAAACAAGACCGGCGACGGTCTCCTGGCCCTGGAACTCTATGCGGCGGGGAAATGGGAGGAGTTGGAATCCTACTGCCGCCAGGACGTGCTCCTCACCCAGCGCCTCTTTGCCTACGGGGTGCGGCACGGTTATCTGCTCTACCAGCACCGCCAGGGCGCCCTGGTCCGGGTGCCGGTGGACTGGCGGGAGGAACGCTTTTTCCCAAGGTAACCGCAATCTGCACCCCGGCCCCTGCGAAATTAATGATTTTTCCCCACCCTGCCGAAACGCCAGACAATACCTCGGGTTTTAGGTTCAAGGTATCTTCAAAAAAGGCGCTTTACAGGAGAGGTGATGAAACCATCCAACCGATGGGCGACCATTGGTTTTTGCCTGGTAACTTCGACCTGGACGAAAAACCGCCCCAGGCGCGCTTTTCCTTTGCCCTTTGGCAAGGGTTGATTTATCATTAGCTTCTAGTAAAAAATCCGGAAAGGGGGCTTTTCATGATGAGGAATAAGGTACTGGTGTTGAGTTGCGTTCTGGCCCTGGTCTGTTTCTTTGGCGCCGTATCCCTGGCGGGAGCAGCCGAGAAGGATCCCGTAGTCGGCCAATCAGTGGGGATTGCGAAATTCAAGGCGCCCCTAACCGAAGATGGGGCTAAATATTTGGGCCTGCCCAAAGCCGACGCCTTTACGTTAGCGGACGTCAAAGCACCCTATTTGCTGGTGGAGCAGTTCAACACCAGCTGCCCGCACTGCATGGCGCAGGCCCCGGTGATGAATGCCCTGTTCGCCAAGGTGGAGGCGGATCCCCAACTGAAAGGCAAGCTGAAATTCGTCGGCACGGGCCAGGGCAATGAAGAACCCCAGTTAAAGATGTGGCAAGCCTTTCACAAGGTGCCCTTCCCCCTGGTGCCTGATCCCGACAGCTCCTTCGGCAAGGCCTTGAATTTTACTCCGTACCCGGTCACCGTCATTCTGGATAAAACCGGCAAGGTCGTGTTCGTCCATATCGGCGCCTTCGAAAGCGTCGATGAAGTCCTGCCGAAAATCAAAGCCGTCGTGAAATAGCCTCGCCATAACCGGGTCAGGCTGCCCTCCGCCAGGGAGCCTGACCCGTTCCCTGCCTGATTGTGTAGGATACTTCCCGATGGATTTCAAAGCTATTCTGGTAGCCACCGATTTTTCCGAATGTGCCGGGGCCGCCTTCACGGTGGCCAAACAGTTGGCCCGGCAATTCGGGGCCAAAATTGTTCTCCTGCACGTCATCCAACAGCAGGTCGTGGTCCGGGTGGCCGAGCACCTGAAAGTCAAACCGGAGGGCCTCCTGCCGGCGTTCCGGGAGGAGGCGCAACAGCACCTGGATGCATTTCTGAAGGAGCGCTGCTGCGACAGCCTGGAGGTGACCAGCATGGTGACCGTGGGCATACCCTTTCAGGAAATTGCGGTGATGGCCCGGGACCTGGCCGCGGATTTGATTGTCATGGGGGGCTATGGCCGGAGCGGCCGGGGGCCCATTGAGGAGGTTTTTTTCGGCTCCACCGCCGAAAAGGTGGTGCGCCTGCTGCCCTGCCCGGTGTTGTGCGTCCCGTGGGAAAGCCCGGCCGTTAAAGCGGAAAATCCACCTTGATCTTGAAGACCTCCTGGGCCGGCAGGCTCAAGATCTCCGACACTGCCGCGGCCCCGGAGATTTCCTCCAGGATTTGATTCAGGCGCTCCTCCGATTCGGCGATGAGGGTGAACCAGACGTTGTAGCGGTGCCGCCTCAGGTAATTGTGGGTGACCCCGGGGTAGCGGTTGACTACGGCCACGAAGTGATCCAGCGACTCAGGCGGGACCCGGGCGGCGACCAGGGTGCTGGTGTAGCCCAGCTTGCGGGAGGTGAAGTTGGCCCCCAGGCGCCGGATGATGCCGGCCTCGGCCATGGCCGCGACTCGCGCCAAAACCTCCGCTTCCGAGGCCCCTACCCTTCTCCCCACCTCAGCATACGGCCGGGACTCAATGGGAAAATGCGACTGGATCTCGTTCAGGATGGCCCGATCCAGATCGTCTAAAGTGCCGGTTTTCGGTTTTCGGTTTTCGGTTTTCGGTATCGTCATAAGGAATGCTTGCGTCTTTGCGCCTTGGCGTGAGGACTTACCCCACCGGCGCATAGGGACAGATGGGGTCTTCCCCCACCACGTCCCCGGTCAGGGCATAGGCCCGGGCCCGGCAGCCGCCGCAGACCTTGCGGTACTGGCAGGCGTGGCACTTACCGTGGTAGTCGTCCACCCGGCGCAGTTGCCGGAACAACTCCGAGTTCGCCCAGATTTCCGGAAACGGCGTCTGACGGATGTCGCCCGCCACCAGTTCCAGGTAGCCGCAGGGCTGGACCTCCCCCTGATAAGACACAAACGCGAAGCCCTGCCCGCCCAGGCAGCCCTTGGTCATGGCCTCCATGCCGTGGGTGGCGGCGGTGATGGGCTCGCCCCGGGCCGCGGCGTCCTGGCGCCAGAGCCGGTAATACTGGGGGGCGCAGGTGGGCTTGATGAACAGCCGGCCGTCTTTCTGCCGTTCTAAAAGCCAACTCAGGGTCTCTTCGTATTCCTCCGGGGACACCAGTTCCTCCCGGATGAGCTCACCCCGCCCGGTGGGTACCAGCACAAAGACGTGAAGGGCCGCGGCGTCAAGCGTTAGGGCCAGATCATAGATGGCCGGCAGTTCGAGCCGGTTGGCCCGGGTGACGGTGGTGTTGATCTGAAAGGGCAGCCCGGCCTCTTGACAGGCGGCGATGCCGGCCAGGGCCCCGGCGTAGGCCCCCTCTACCGCCCGGAGGCGGTCGTGGGACTCTGCGCTCGCCCCGTCGATGGAGATGCTCACCCGTTGAATGCCCGCGTCCTGGAGGCGGGCGGCGATGGCCGGGGTCAAAAGCGTCCCGTTCACCGCCATGACCATGCGGTGGCCTAAATCGTTGCCGTAAGCCGCCAGGTCGAAGATATCTTCCCGCAAGAGGGGTTCGCCGCCGGTGAGGATGACCACTATCTGGCCCATGGTGGCGAGATCGTCCAGGAGTTTGATGCCTTCCGCCGTGGTCAACTCCCCGGGATAAGGC
>JAGVPN010000029.1 GCA_020052215.1 Syntrophobacterales bacterium | reverse complement strand
TCATCAGGCGCGTACCTGACACAGCCCCACTGTAGCGGCTCTGGCAGAGTCGTTCGGTCGCGGAGCAATGACGAATCACTGGGTTGATCTGAAAAACGCCGATGCGTTCCTCATCATGGGCAGTAATGCCGCCGAGCACCATCCCATCTCCTTCAAGTGGGTCCTGAAGGCCAAGGAAAAAGGGGCCGTGGTCATCCACGTGGATCCCAAGTTTTCACGCACCTCTGCCCGTTCCAACTTTCACGTGCCTCTGCGCTCGGGAACGGACATCGCCTTTTTGGGCGGGATGATCAAGTACATCATCGAAAAAGAAAAGTACTTCAAGGAGTACGTTCTCGAATACACCAACGCCGCCTTTCTCGTGAACAAGGATTTCGATTTCAAAGACGGCCTGTTCAGCGGGTTTGATCCCCAGTCCCGTAAGTACGACACCAAGACATGGTCTTTTGAGATGGACGAAGCAGGCCTGCCTAAAAAGGACAAAACGCTTCAGGACCCGCACTGCGTATTTCAGTTAATGAAAAAGCACTATTCACGCTACAGCCTGGATAAGGTCTCCAGCATCACCGGCGTGTCGACTGAAAACCTTCTCAAGGTCTACGAGTCTTACAGCGCCACAGGCGTGCCCGCCAAGGCCGGCACGGTGATGTATGCCCTGGGCTGGACCCAGCATACCGTGGGTGTGCAAAACATCCGTTCGGCCTGTCTGGTCCAGTTGCTGCTGGGCAACATGGGCATTGCCGGCGGCGGCGTCAATGCCTTGCGCGGAGAGCCAAATGTCCAGGGCTCCACCGACCAGGCACTGCTCTACCATATCCTGCCCGGCTACATAGGCGCGCCCATCGATGAATGGCAGACCGTCGCCGACTACAACAAGGCCAACACACCGGTCACCAAAGATCCCAAGAGCGCCAACTGGTGGCAGAACAAGCCCAAGTATCTGACCAGCCTGCTCAAAGGCTGGTATGGAGAAAAAGCCACGCCGGACAACGACTTTTGTTACGGCCTGATTCCCAAGGCCGCAAAGGGCGCGGATTATTCCTACATGTACCTCTTCGACCGCATGTATCAGGGCAAGATGCGCGGGGGATTCATCTTCGGCCTCAACCCGATGAACACCACGGCCAACACCCACAAGGCCAGGGCCGCTATGGACAAGCTGGACTGGGTAGTGGTTTCCGAACTGCACCATTCCGAGACCACGGACAACTGGCACCGGCCCGGGATTGATCCCAAAAAGGTCAAGACCGAATACTTTCTGCTGCCTTCGGCCCACCGCATCGAAAAAGAAGGCACGGTGACCAACAGCAGCCGCCTGGTGCTCTGGCACCATAAAGCCATCGAACCGGCAGGCCAGGCCAAACCCTTCGGCTTTATGCTCGTGGGGTTGATGAATGTGATCCTCGACAAATACTTAAAGGATGGCGGGACCCTGCCCGAAGCCCTGACCTGGCAGGACTGGCCAAAGACCTACGTTTCCGAAGACTGGACTAAACGGCTCAACGGTTTTTTCCTGGCCGACACCAAGTTCGGGGACAAGCAGTATAAAAAAGGCCAGCTTGTACCAACCTTCGGAGCTTTGGCCACGGACGGGACAACCTCGAGCCTCAACTGGATTTACACCGGCTGCTTCACTGAAGAAGAAGGCAACAAATCCAAGCGCCGCGACCCCAAACAAACCCCCATGCAGGAAAAAATCGGCCTCAATCCCAACTGGGCCTGGTGCTGGCCGGTCAACCGCCGGATCATTTATAACCGGGCCTCAGTGGACCCGACAGGAAAACCATGGAATCCGGACAAGGCCGTAATCGCCTGGGAAAACGGCAAATGGGTCGGCGATGTGCCCGACGGTCCCTGGCCGCCAATGGCCGATGAAAAAGGCAAATACCCGTTTATCATGCAGACTCATGGGTTCGGGGCCTTTTTTGGTCCGGGCCGCGTCGATGGCCCCTTCCCCGAGCACTACGAGCCCGTGGAAACACCCGTGACCTCTCATCCGTTTTCGGCCCAGCTCAGCAGCCCGGTGTACAAGTTCGTGTCCAGCGACATGGACAAGCTGGCCAAGCCCGGAGATCCGGCTTATCCCATAGTGCTGACCACGTACTGTGTTACCGAGCACTGGTGTGGCGGCGGGGAAACCCGCAATGTGCCCAATCTGCTGGAGGCAGAGCCGCAGATCTACGTGGAAATGAGCCATGAACTGGCCAAGGAAAAAGGCATTAAAAACGGCGACGGGGTGATCGTGGACAGCATCCGCGGCAAGGTCGAAGCCATCGCCATGGTCACCGTGCGCATCCGGCCTTTCACAGTCCAGGGCAAGACCGTTCATCTGATCGGCATGCCGTTTTGCTTCGGCTGGACCACCCCCAAGTGCGGCGATTCCACCAACCGGCTCACGCCTTCGGTGGCTGACCCCAACACGACGATCTACGAGCTGAAGGCCTGCATGGTTAATGTGCAAAAGGCGGGCAAGCTCAAAGAAATTGCCTGATGTAAAAAAACAGTCGGGCCCGTTTCGCCCGCCAAACATAAGGAGTGAACGCCATGCCAAAAACCTTTTTCATCGATACATCGAGATGCACCGCCTGCCGGGGTTGTCAAATTTCCTGCAAGGAATGGAATGAACTGCCTCCCAACCGGACTAAACAGCGGGGATCTCACCAGAATCCGCAGGAACTCAACCCCAACAACTACAAGCTGGTCCGGTTCAGCGAATACCTTGACGGTGAGACCGTACGGTGGCAGTTCTTCCCGGATCAGTGCCGCCACTGCCAGGACCCGCCCTGTATATCGGTAGGGGGCGCTTTGGTGGATGGCGCCATGATCCATGATACCAAAACCGGCGCCGTGGTTTATACCGAAAAGACCAGCAAGATCAGCAAGAAAGACTTTGAGAAGATCCGGGAATCCTGTCCTTATGACATTCCCCGGAGAGACTCCAAGAACGGTAGAATCTCAAAGTGTACCATGTGTTACGATCGCATTACCCATGGCCTGCTGCCGGCCTGTGTGAAGGCCTGCCCCACCGGCGCCATGAACTTTGGTGAACAGAAGGAGATGCAGGATCTGGCCAAAGCCCGCCTTGCGGAAGTTAAAAAGAGCTTCCCGAAAGCCATGCTGGCTGATCCGGATAGTGTCAACGTAATCTACCTCCTGACAGACGATCCCCAAAAATACCACAAGTTCAGCGTGGCCATAAACGATTCCGGAATGGATCGAAAGATGTTTCTGGCACAACTCTTTGCGCCGGTTAAACAATCCGCCGGCAG
>JAGVPN010000175.1 GCA_020052215.1 Syntrophobacterales bacterium | reverse complement strand
CCCTGGCCGGCGGCAAGATCGAAACCGGCCTCCTGCTGTACCCCGGCCAGGAAGAAAACTTTTTTATGCTGATGCTGGAGCCGCCGGCCCGGGTCAAACCCGAAGCCGTCTTGCCCCGGGAGTATATTTTCATCGTCGATGTCTCCGGCTCCATGCACGGCTTCCCCCTGGATACCGCCAAGGCCCTGATGAACAACGTCATCAAGGACCTGAAACCCCAGGATTTTCTGAATGTGCTGCTGTTTGCCAGCGGTTCGGCAACGCTTTCCCCCAGCGGTTCCCTGCCCGCCACTGAGGCCAACCAGGAAAAGGCCCTGGCTTTTATCCAGTCCCAGCCCGGAGGGGGCGGAACCAATATCGTGCCGGCCCTGGATCAGGCCCTGGCGCTGCCCCGGACCAAGGGGGTTTCCCGGATCGTGGCGGTAGTGACGGACGGTTACGTGGATGTGGAGCCCCGGGTCTTCCAACTCATCCGGGACAACCTGGGAGCGGCCAACCTCTTTGCTTTCGGCATCGGCACTTCGGTCAACCGCCACCTCATTGAGGGCATGGCCCGGGCCGGGATGGGCGAGACCTTCGTGGTGCTCAACAGCGGCGAGGCCGCCAAACAGGCCGCCAAATTTCGCCAGTACATCGCCAACCCGGTGCTCACGGACATCAAGGTTGCCTATGAGGGCTTCCCGGCCTCCGAGGTCGAACCCCAGGCCCTCCCAGACCTCTTTGCCATGCGGCCCCTTACCCTGTTGGGCAAATATCAAGGCAGCCCCACGGGCGCCATCGTGGTCCGGGGAAAAACCGCCAAGGGTCCGTTTGAGCAACGCCTGGAACTGAAGGAGGCCAAAGCCGGCCCCGAAAACGCCGCGCTCCGGCTGCTCTGGGCCCGGCAAAGGATCATGAACCTGGCGGATTTCAGCCGGTTTGACCCCAAAAACCAGGAATTGGTGAAAGCGGTTACCTCCCTGGGGCTGAAATACAGCCTCATGACCCCTTACACTTCCTTCGTGGCGGTGGATCAAGTCAAGCGGGCCGACGGCCAGGTGGTTACGGTGAAACAACCTCTGCCCCTTCCGGAAGGGGTTTCCGACCTGGCCATTGGGGAATCAGGGATGATGAAGGCCATGATGCCGTCCCTGATGCCGGCGTCGCCATCCGGGATGTTGGCCAAGCGTGAGAGTGGATATATGGGCGGGGGGGCGAAGCCTAAAGTCGGTCCCCATGGCGGAGGATCGGTCCCGGCGGAGCCTGTGGCGCCCACGGTGGCAGTCGCAGTCAAGGACGTTCGGGTCAAAGGGAATCTGACCCCGGCCGCGGTGCAAAAGGCCCTGGAAGACGAGTTGGCGAAGCTGACCCAGTGCGGTCAAGACGCCGCCAAAGCCGGTTTGAAGCTGCCGGCGGAACTCACGCTGACCTTTAAGATCGGTCTTGACGGGAAAATTACCGGGACCCCGAAGGTTACCCGGGGGACGCCGCCAGACAGCCTTAAAAACTGCCTGGCCGCGGCCTTGAAGGGGATACAGTTTCCTCAGCCCCAACCCGCGGCCGTTTCAGTGACCGTAACCCTGAGCCTGACCGGGAAATAAGGCGCCTACCCCTCACCCAAAGGCCCCGGGGGCCGAGAAAACCCCCGGGGCCTTTGGAATTTTTAGATTTTTCCCATCACGGTCCCCTGTCTCATAAAAAATTGCGGGCAAAAAACTTATGAATATTCATGTCATTCTGAACGGAGCGTAGCGGAGTGAAGAATCTCGGCGGCTTAAAAAGAGAGATTCTTCGCGGCGCTCAGAATGACAAAAATAGTCTTTTGATTGCTTACTGATCTCAAAATCAGGTCCGGCCCTATTTGAGAGATTTGGCCTTTTCAAAATCCAGGCGAGCCCGCTCTTCATCGCCTCTCTTCTTATAACACGTGCCGCGCAGTTCATAGGTCTCGGCCAGATCAGTATTTAAAGTTATGGCTTTGGCGAAGTCATCGAGCGCTTCTTCATACTTTCTTCTTTCCATGTAAGCAATGCCGCGATTCTTATAAGCTTTGCCATAGGCGGGGTTCAACTTGATCGCCTGATTAAAGTCCTGGATGGCCGAATCAAAATCGTTTCTGGCGAGGAACGCTTCTCCCCGGCCGTTATACGTGGCGGCACTGCGCCAATTCAGCGGCAGGGCGTTGCTGAAATCGGTAAGGGCCAGGTCATATTTCTTTTGGCGTACGTAGAGATTGCCCCGGTTAAGGTAGGCCTCGAGAAGCTTCGGGTCCAGAGAGATGGCCTGGTTATAATCCGCTAAGGCTTGGTCCAACTTGCCCTGGAAAGCAAAGAGAAAACCGCGGTGGCTATAGACCTTAGCCAATTTGGGATCTAAAGAGATGGCCTTTTCAAAATCCTTAAGGGCCTTGTCATACTCTTTGTTTTCAAAAAAAACGAAACCCCGGTTGCAGTAGGCCTCGGCAAAGCCGGGGTTTATAGAGATAGCCTGGTTGAAATCCGCCATTGCCTGAGACTGCTTATCCAAGCCATCGTAGGCCAGACCCCGGAGATTATAGGCGGTGAAGGAGTTGGTGAGGGTGGCGATGGCCTTGTCCAGATCGGCTATAGCCTTTTGGTACTCCTGCTTCTCTAAATAAGCCCTGCCCCGATGGATGTAGTAATAGCCGGGCTTGGGGTTCAACTCAATGACTTTGGTCATCAGGGCGATTTTTTCATCGGGGTCCGGGAGATTTCTGGCTTTTTGGAAATATTCGGTGGCGGCCTGTTCAGCCGTAACTCCCGGGGGTAGGGCGGGTGGTCCGGGTTTCACGATAACTGGCCCCGGCGTATGAGTCGCCCACCAGACCACCCCCCCCGCCAAGATCGCCCCGATCACCAAACCGAGCAGAACCGTGAGTATTTTCCACTTGGGGACCTTCAAGGTAATGGTGGTGGTTTCAGCGTCCAACGCCGCCCGTGGGGCCGGGCGCACCGGCGCTTCGTCTTCTTCCGGAGGGGGAGACTTCAGCCGGGGTTCGGTCACTTTCCCCTTCTGTTTGGTGAAGATCGAATGGAGAATGGACACCAGACTGTCCAGATGTTTCTCCAAGGGGGGGGTGAAGGCATCCAGCCAATGCTGGGTGCTGATAAAGTACTCTAAGGTCTTGGAAGGCAGGATATTATCGATGCGGAAGGGCACTACGGTGACGCCTTTGTTGACCGACCGCTCAATCTCTCGCTTAATTTGCGGGGAGGCATTGGAATTGGCCGAAAAGACCAAAATCATGACCCGGCTTTGTTCAATTGCCTCGATAATGGATTCCCCCCAATCACTCCCCGGCATGACATCTCTGGGGGCGATCCAGACGCGAATCCCGTTGGCCTCCAGGGCGGCGCAGATGGCGTCCGCCGTGGTTTTGTCCTTGACGGAATAACTAACAAAGACATCGTGTGCCATCACCACTTCTCCTCTTGTGAATTGGGAGATATATCTTCTACCGACTCAATTTAGTGGACGCCGGAACCGGGAAACAGCTCCGCACCCCCTGGCTTGCCTGGCCTATCCTGGCTTGGGGTCACGGGTTCGAGCGGCGCACCAGGTACAGGGGAATGATGCCGGCATGTTTTGGCAGAGGAATCCGTCCCACGTACTCACAGGTGAAGTCTTGTACCCGCAG
Source organism: Syntrophobacterales bacterium (assembly GCA_020052215.1). GTDB lineage: Bacteria > Desulfobacterota > Desulfobaccia > Desulfobaccales > 0-14-0-80-60-11 > 0-14-0-80-60-11. The sequence goes on along the minus strand of JAGVPN010000175.1, from coordinate 9,096 downwards.
GGTGGACGCCAGAGCCGCAAATTGCTGGCTGGCGTACACCTGTCCCGGCGGGGTTATGGGTTCAATGCGGGCCGCCCGCACAATGTGGGAGCCGGCGTATTCCAACTCCTTGAAAACCGGATCTTTGTAACAGTAAACCGGCCCGGCGTGCAGGGAGATGCGCAGATTGAGTTCTTTGGGCAAACCCTTCGCCTGCCAGTCCGTGTCGGAAACCAGATCGCGCAGTTGGAGGGCGAAATTGCCGCCGTCCTGTACGGAGGCGAAGACGCAATACAGGGCATCACCCCAGGTGTTTTTCATCAAAGGCTTAGCGGGGGACACGGCTACCAATTGGTTGATAGCCCCCATGAACTGTTCGACGAAGTCCGGGACCTGTTCCTCCATAATCTTGCTGGACCCCACCACATCGGCGAACAGCATGGCCCTGATTTCCTCGGTGAAGCCCCGGGGCGCGGGGGGCACGGGGTTATCCCGGGGGACCGCTGGCGGGCCCCCGGCGGCCCCGGCCCCCCTGGGAGGGGAGTCGGCCAGCAGCCGGTTAAGGTCAATAATTTCAGGCTCCAGACCGTGGGAACGCCAGTGTTGCACCAGGCTGCTGGTTCCCCCGGGGCCATCCCCAACCCCGCCATCCCATACCACCAGGGGGATTAATTCGGTGTCCAGCATTTTCGCCCGCAAGATCGCCAGGCCATCAAGCAGCAGATTGGCGTATTCATAAACCATGGCATTGCCGGAAGCGCGATTGTCACTGGCAATAATAACCTGGCTGGCCTGCTCAAGCACCGCCTCGAATCGGGGACCCCAATCGGTCCCTGGGATGAGGGTGACGCTGTTCTTGATAAATTCCTCCTTAAGGTGAGGGAGGATGACGTTGATCTCGCCTTCTCGTTGCAGCATGGCCTCGAGGAATAAAATGTCGGAACCGCAGGCGGCTGAAGCTAAGCCGATCCGGGCATCCAGTCTCTCCAGGGTGTCGGCGATCTTTTGATATACTTTAGGGGCCAAATAATTCGGGAAACGAGGCTTAAACCGGCCGACCTGGTCGATCATATGGCCGGCAAAGACCACCACCCGGGGAATTTGAAAGCAGGCTTCGATCCGTTGTCTCTGGTCAGGGTCCAGGTCCATCACGGTGAAGAGGAGCCGGGCGTTGCGCCGGGTTGAGGCCAGATCGCCATATCTCCGGCCGGCCCCCCCACCGGCCTGAGTATACCAGGTAATGGCATCGCTTAACTCACCCCTGATCAACGCGGCTTCGCCCAGGGTGGCCTGAAGCCAATACAACTCTCCCAACTCTCCGGTTTTCCGGGACAATTCCTGGAGGCATTGCTCCGTAACCCGATTTGCCAGGGCCATGGCCTTGTCTTGATCATTTAAGTACCTGGCAATGGTGGCGGCGTTGATGCCGGACCAATACCCCCTGGTCCGCTCATAGGACGAAGCGTAGATTTCGTAGGCCAGCCCCCACTGTTTGGTCGTCTCCTCGGGGTCGGTGGCCCGGTTGGCAAAATCTTTATGGGCCCGGGCCAGGAGCCCCATGGTCTCCTCATCGCGGTTATCCTCGTCAACCAGCTTTTGGAGGAGTTCCAGGGCCTGTTGCACCGCCCCGGAGCGCAGCAGCGCCAACGCCATCAATTGCCGTAACCGGGTCTCCTGGGGCCAGAGTTTGAGACCCTCAGCCACGATGTCGTAGGCCAGCAGGGGCTCCCCCAGCCTCATAACGTGCTGGCCGAGGTCCTGATAGATTTTTACCGGAAATGGCCCGGAGGTCGACTTTAAAGTTTGCCATAGTTCAATGGATTTTACCAGGTCAAGCTTGTGCAGATCATCGCCGAGCTGCTGCGCAACGGCGCCATCCCTATGGGCCAGCAAGATGCAGGCCGGGCCGGATAACGCCGGACTTGCGGGAGATTCGATGCGGTATCCCAAAGCAAGCATGGCCTGAACGACTCCCAGGGAGATTTTCCGGTCGTATTCCTTCTCCGATTCCGGCAGATCTTCATAGGGGACTATGCAGGGGTGCTCCTTCAGCAAGTCATTGCGAGACTGCCCATGGCGCCACCCGTCGGCCAAACGTTGCTTCAACCAATTATCATGGGTAATTTCCGCCAGTTGCTCCACCAGATTGATTAAATCCGCCGGAATCTCCACCCGGGTGAGGTCCAGCGATTTGGGCTCGTCTGACACACTAATCTCCAGAGGCGAAGGTCAAAGTTTCTTCCAGAGAAAGGGACAATTGGCTGCCGTCAGCGCCCTGAAAGTAAAACGGGGCGGAAAGAAAAAAACCCAGTATGAGGAACACCTATTAATTTAACATAGGGCTTTTATATTTTTTGTCAATAAATACCCGGGGGTTACAGGTAACTTGCTTAAAGAAAGGCGAATTCAGGCGCCCCCGGCCTCAGTTGGAGCCCAGCCATCCGGCCCCTCCTCAGGCGGGGCCGCGCCGCGATTGGTAGGAGAACCCGGTCGCGGCCAGAATAGCCTTTACACTCAGGTCCAAGCCTAATATACTTCAAAGAAAAATCGCTTAATTTGGCATGAAAAATAATTTAGGTACAGGGGCATATGGCCGGGGCCGCTCCCGGTGGCTCTGGGTGGTGGGCGTCATGGTGTTCCTGGGAGTTGGGGCCTGGGGCCTCTGGGGCCGCCGGCCGCCGCCCCCGCCGCCCAAGCCCGTGACCCCGGCCCAGTCCCCGCGGATGGAGGGCCTCTCCCTCACCGAGATCCATGAAGGCGATAAAACCTGGGTCCTGGAGGCCAAGAAGGCGGATTTTAACCCGGATCAGACGACCATCAGCATCAGCGGCGTCCGGGTGGAATTCTTCGGCCCCGGCGAAGACATCCGGGTAAAGGCCGATGCGGGGCTGTTTAACACCAAGACCCGGGTCTTGACCCTGACGGGGCAGGTGGAAATGCAGCGCGGCGAGTTGTTGATCCAAACCAGCGTGGCCACTTTTGTGCCGGCCGAGCGGGCCTTGATCGCCCCCGAGAAGGTGGTGATCACGCAGCCGGGCCTCATAGTGGAGGGCAAGGGGCTGCGGGTGGAACTGGCCGCTAAGAAGCTGGTGATCGCCCAGCACCACCTTACCGAATTGCAGGTTAAGGATTGGAGGGGGAAGCCTTGAAACGCTATCGGTTCTTAGCCCTCGCCGGGCTCCTGGTGATGTTCTGGGCCGTTTCTTCCCCCGCGGACGGCGCCGCCCCCCAAAAGCCCGGAGGGGAAGTCCCCTTGCGCATCACCGCTGCTCGCTTGGAGGCGGATCAGAAAGAAGGGGTCATCATTTTCAGCGGTCAGGTGAAGGCCATCTACGGCAACTCCACCCTGTACGCCGACCAGTTGCGGGTCTATTTTAAGGCCAAACCCGCGGCTGCCAAAGGGACCGGCCCGCCCCCCCCGGAGCAGGCGGATAAGTCTCCCTTAGGGGACTTGGGAGCCGAGAAAATCGACCGCATCGTGGCCAAAGGCAACGTGCGCCTGGTTCAAGAGGACCGGGTGGCCACCGGGGATGAGGCCATCTATTACAAGGACCGGGATGAGGTGGTGCTCACGGGCAATCCCCAGTTGTGGCGAGCCGAAAATACCCTGAAAGGGGAACGGATCATCTTCAATCTCAAAGCCAACAAAGTGCTGGTGGAAAGTTCGCCTCAGCGCCGGGTGGAGGCCCTGCTCTATTCCAAGGGGGCATCTGAAGGCAAAGCCTCCCAGCCTCTCAGCCCCAAAACCCGCAAGAGCCGCCAGCCTTAGGATATGCATCGTCTCACCCTGCAATCTTTGACCAAAAGTTACGACGGCCACAAAGTGGTGGACGACGTCTCTATGGAAGTAAAGAGCGGCGAGGTGGTGGGGCTCCTGGGCCCCAATGGGGCCGGCAAGACCAGCACCTTTTTTATGGTGTTGGGGCTGCTGCAACCCGATCGCGGCAAGATCTACCTGGACGGCGAGGACATCTCGCTGCTGCCCATTTATCGCCGGGCCCGGTTGGGCTTGCAATACCTCCCCCAAGAGCCTTCGGTGTTCCGGAAGCTCACGGTGGCCGAGAACATCATGGCGATCCTGGAAACCCTGGAGCCGGACCTGAAGGCGCGCCAGGATCGCCTGGAGAAGCTGCTGGCCGAACTGCATATTTCACATCTGTCCAACCAGAAGGCCTCGGCCCTCTCCGGGGGCGAGCGGCGCCGGGTGGAGATCACCCGGGCCCTGGTCACCGCCCCCCACTTTATCATTCTGGATGAGCCCTTTGCCGGCATCGACCCCCTGGCGGTGACTGATATCCAGAACATTATCCGTGACTTGAAAAACCGGAACCTGGGTGTGCTCATTTCGGACCACAACGTGCGGGAAGCCCTGGGGGTCTGCGACCGGGCTTATATCCTCAACGAGGGTGTCATCCTGGAGGAGGGCACCCCGGAAAATCTGGTCCAGAGCGAGTTGGCCAAAAGAATTTACTTGGGCGAGACCTTTAAGTTATAATAGTTTTGAATCCCGCCGCCAGCCGGGGTTCTCATGCCGGCGAATTTTTTGCATAAGGCGACCAGATGGCCTTAGAAATCAGACAAAGTTTAAAACTTACCCAATCCCTCATCATGACCCAGAAATTGCAGCAAGCCATCAAGCTGCTGCAACTTTCCCGGATGGAACTGGTGGGGGAGATTACCCAGGTCCTGGAAACCAACCCGGTCCTGGAAGATGACCAGTTTGAAGAAGAAAAGGCGCCGGGAGAGGAAGAGCTCAGTCTGGGAAATTATTCCAATGGCAATGAATCGTTACCGGAGGAGGCCAAAAGCGACGGCGAAGCCAAATCCGCCGCGGCAGAATGGGATTGGGACGGCTTCCTGAAAGACCGGCTCATGCCGCCCCCCATGGGCGAATACGAAGAACGGGAAGCCCTGCCCTTTGAGTCCATGAATGCCCAAGAAACCACCCTGAAATCCCACCTCATCTGGCAACTCCGGATGGCCGAACTGGATCAAGAAGGCGATAATATCGGGGTGATGCTCATCGGCAACCTGGACAAAGACGGTTATCTCCGGTCCACGGTGGAGGAAATCGCCGAAGAGATGAGGGTCGATCCGGCCCGGGTGGAACAGGTCCTGGAAATCGTCCAGAGCTTCGACCCTCCGGGGGTGGCCGCCCGGGACCTGAAAGAATGCCTGAGGTTGCAGCTCAAAATCCTGGGCATCCAGGACCCTCTGGTGCTCAATATTATCGACCGCCACCTGAACAATCTGGGGAACAAAAATTACCAGGCCATCGCCCGGGACCTGAAGGTGTCCATCGGGAAAGTAGTGGAGGCCGGCGACCTCATCAGTAACTTGGAGCCCAAGCCTGGCCGGGGTTTCGACGCCGAAGAGGCGGACTACATCAGCCCCGACGTCCACGTGGAAAAGGTGGGAAACGACTACGTGATCCGTCTGAACGATGACGGCCTGCCCAAGTTGCGGGTTAACACCTTTTATCTGGAAGCCTTGCGAGGTCCCGATAAGCTCCCGGACTCGGTCAAGAGTTATATTCAGAAGCACCTGGATAACGCCCTGTGGTTCATTCGCAGCATCCACCAGCGGCAAAAGACCCTGTACCGGGTAACCGAAAGTATCGTGCGTTTCCAACGGGATTTTCTGGACCACGGCCTGTCCCACCTGAAACCCCTGACCCTGCGCCAGGTGGCGGAAGATGTCCAGATGCACGAATCCACTATCAGCCGGGTAACCACCAACAAGTATGTGTACACCCCCCAGGGAGTCTTTAACCTCAAGTTCTTCTTCAACAGCGCCATTAACATGTCTTTGGGGGAGCAGATCGCCTCGGAGAGCGTCAAGGAAAAGATTCGCCAGCTCGTGGCTGGCGAGAACCCCGAGAACCCCTTGAGCGATCAGGAGATTGCCGATAGCCTGCGGCGCCAGGATGTGATCATTGCCCGGCGGACCGTGGCCAAATATCGAGGCATGCTGGGGGTGCTACCCTCCAGTAAACGCAAGAAACCCGGGTATCAACGCAGGAGCCAGCCAGAAAATCACGCTCCTTGAGCTTCCGGCTTTTCTGCGAGTGAAACCCTTTGGGAGGCAGTAATGCAAATATCCGTAACTTTCAGGCAGATTGAACCCTCGGAGGCCTTAAAGAATTATGTCACCGACCGGTTAAATAAGTTCAAACGGTATCTGGACGGGCCGGTGGAAGCCCACGTCGTTTTGGGGCTGGAAAAATTCCGCCATCTGGCGGATGTCACCATTGACAGCAATGGTCACATCATCAAAGGCAAAGAAGAGAATACCGACATGTACGCGGCCATCGATCTGGTGATGGACAAGATCGATATCCAGTTGAAAAAGTTTCGGGACAAAATGCGGAGCGCCAAGGGCGACCACCGCCGATCGGCTGTTCCGGCGCCGGCCGAGGCCGAGGCAACCCGGGCTTTACCGGCCATACGGCGCAAACAGGTGGAGGTGCCGGCCCTGCAACTGGACGATGCAGTGGAACTTATTCAAAGCGGGAATGATCACCTGTTGGTCTTTACCAATGTGGCCAACGGCAACTTGAACATCTTATATCGACGTCCGGATGGCAACTATGTCCTGGTCGAACCCGATTTGGGATAGAGGTATCAGGGAACCGTATGAAAATTATCGACCTCCTGGCCCCAAATTGTATTTTGCCCAATTTACAGGCCACCAACAAAAAGGGAGTTCTGGAGGAACTGGCCCAAACCCTGGCGCCAGGCCCCGATGGGCTCCCACTCCAAACCGTGATGGAAGTGCTGCTGGACCGGGAGCGCCTCGGGAGCACCGGCATCGGCGATAACATCGCCATCCCCCACGGCAAACTGGCGCAACTCTCCCGGCTCATGCTGTGTTTCGGCCGCAGTCTTAAAGGGGTTGACTTCGACTCCATGGATGGCAAACCTTCGCAGATCTTTTTCATGCTGTTGGCCCCGGTCAACTCCGCCGGTCTCCATCTCAAGGCCCTGGCCAAGATTTCCCGGATGCTCATGAGCCAGCCCTTCCGGGATAACCTGATGAAGGCGGAGGGGGCCGAGGAGCTTTACCGCTTGATTGCCGAACGAGACGCGGAATTTTGAGGTTGGGTCCGACTATCTTTATCTGGCTATCGATGGCACCATTCAGGTCCATTTAGCTCGCTGCATAAGACAAAAATGGCGCAGGAACCAGGTCCGCACCCGGAATCTAATCACCGCCACCTGTCCCCCTTTTCCATTCTCATCCTCACCGGGCTTTCCGGTTCGGGGAAGAGTACGGTGCTGCGGGCTCTGGAAGATATCGGCTATTTTTGCGTTGACAATCTGCCCCTGGGCCTGCTCCAGCCGTTCCTGGACATGCAGTCCGCGGCGGTTTCCAGCGGACGCCGGATCGCCCTGGTCATGGACGTTCGCACCGAAGGCTTCCTGCAGAATTACAGCCAGGTTTTTCGCAGTCTCAAAAAATTGGGCTACCCTCTCCACATCATCTTTCTGGAGGCGGATGAAGCCACCTTAATCCGGCGTTTCAGCCAGACCCGCCGCCAGCACCCCCTGGCGGACCATGACACCATCATCCAGGCCCTGCGCCAGGAGCGCCAATCCCTGGCGGGCTTGCGGAAACTGGCCCACCGGATCATCGACAGCTCCCACTACAACCCTCATCAACTGCGGGAGTTGATCAAGGATGAATACTCGGAGCTGGCGCCCCGCCAGAGGATGTGGCTCCATCTCATCTCGTTTGCCTACAAAAAGGGCATTCCCCCGGAAGCCGACATGGTGCTGGATGTGCGGTTCTTGCCCAACCCTTACTTTGTGGAAGCATTGCAGGCCCTTACCGGAGAAAACCCCGGGGTCCAGAAGTATGTTCTGGAGCGTCCTGAGACCCAAGCTTTTCTCACCCACCTGTTCACCTTTGTGGACTTTTTACTGCCCCAGTACCAGGAAGAAGGCAAGACGCATCTCACCCTGGCCATCGGTTGCACCGGCGGGCAGCACCGTTCGGTGGTCATCGCCAACGTCCTGGGGCAACATCTGAGCCGGGAAAATTATCCGTTCACCCTTAGCCATCGCGATATGCCGCGGTCCGCAGGAGAACAGTTATGATCGGCATCTTAATCGTCACTCACCAGGAACTGGCCGAGGCCTTGCTGAGCGTCTGGGACCTGATCGTCGGAAGGCAGGAGGGCATCGCGGCCGTGTCCCTGGACCCCAGCGCGCCCCCGGAGGTCTCCCGTCAGCAGATCCAGCGCGGCCTGTCCCAGGTGAATGGCGGTAACGGGGTGATCATCCTCACCGACATGTTGGGGGGGACGCCATCCAATCTCACCCTGTCCTTCCTGCAAGAAGGCAAGGTGGAGGTCGTCACCGGCGTCAACCTGCCCATGCTCATGAAACTGGCCCATATCCGGGATCAACAAGACCTGCGGGAGGCCGCCTTAGCCCTGAAGCAATCCGGCCAGAAAGGGATTGCCGTGGCCAGCGAGGTCCTTAAAAAGAAATGACCCAGAGGCTCCTCATCCGCCGGGCCGGCCTGGCGGATGTCACGGCCCTCTGGGCGATTGAAAAGGCCTCCTTTCCCTCCCCCTGGTCCCGGTGGTCCTTCCTGGCGGAATTGGGCCATGGGAACAGCCACACGCTGGTCGCCGGCCCCTCCCCCCCCCACCCCTGGCAAACCTGGGGCTACATCATTTTCTGGGTCGTGCTCGACGAAATGCACATTCTCAATCTGGCGGTGCACCCCGAACACCGCCGCCGGGGCCTCGCCCGGCGGTTGCTGGCCGAAGGCCTGGACCAGGCCCGGACCTTAGGGGCCGAACTCGCCTGGCTGGAGGTGCGGCCCTCCAATCTCTCCGCCCTGGCCCTGTACGAGTCCTTCGGATTCAAAACAGTGGGCCGCCGCCCCCGCTACTACGACGACACCCAGGAAGACGCTTTGCTCCTCACCCTGGACTGGAGCGAGGCCGGAAATAATTCAGGGGAGGGGGAGGAGAGACCGGCGTAACCTTTGGGCGATCTTTGACGTCTCTAGAATAATCCAGCAGAATCAGGAGGGTATGCGATCCATGGAAGAAAAAACCCAATTGTTGGTTTGCCTGGGGGCGGCGGCCGCGGCCAACTGTAT
>JAGVPN010000436.1 GCA_020052215.1 Syntrophobacterales bacterium | reverse complement strand
TTCATGTTTCGTTGTGTCCGTGAGGAAATGATCGTTGGTCTGAGGTCCCGACGGTCCACCCTGACGATTTTTCCAGGCCAGTTGCAGAACGTCAGACAGGCGCGCCCCCTGAATATCCCAGGTCCAGTTTTTTTCGATGGTCAGCCGGGCGCTGACGCCCAACCGGCGCCGCAGCTCCTCATGTTCGATCAATTCCAGGAGATGGCGGAGTAAGGTGAGGTGATCGCCGGGCTCATACAACATGCCGTTGTAACCGTCGCAGACGACTTCCTTGATCTGTCCCAGGGCCGGAAAGAGGATGGCTTTGCCGGCCGCCATATATTCCAGTAATTTCATGGAGGAGCCATAGAAGAGATAATCCTCTTTGTAGGGGCTGATAACGATGTCCATGACGCTGAGGAGGCGGGGGATCAGGGTGTGGGGCAGGCTGCCGGTAAACCTGAAATGGGGGCCGAGCCCGGCAGATTCAGCCCCGCGGCGGATGGCGTCGTCCACCCGGCCTTTGCCCACAAAGAGAAAGACCACCTGGTTATGGGCCGCGATAACACTTTTAGCCAGGGCGAGAAAGCGCTCCACTTCGCTGAAGAATTCGAAAGAGCCGATGTAGCCGATCACCACCCGATCTTTGAGGTCCAAGCGCTCCATAAATTCCGGGTCAGGCTCCCGGGGAGCAAAGGTAAGGTGATCCACGCCGTTGGGCACCACATGGAGTTTGGCGGCGGGGACCTCGTAACGCATCAGGTAGCCCTTCAACACCTCCGAAATGCAGGTTACCTGGTCGGCCCCCCGCACATTGATCCCCTCTAGAGAGCGGGTCAGCCAGGGGTAGCGGTAGTATTGGGGGTAAAACAGGCGATATTCGTACTCCAGGGGCGCCTCGGCGAACAGCACCAAGGGCAGGCCCCGGCGCCGGCTGGCTGCCAGGACCGAGAAGTTGGCATAAGAACTCACTGCCAGCACCACGTCGGGGCGGAACCTGTCCAGCAGCTTCAGTTCCTCCCGGAGGAAGGCAAAATTCCGCCAGATCAGGCGGGGGACATGGCCATAACGGCGCAGCCCCTGGATTTTTTTAAGGCCGAGGTATTCCCGGTGCTCCCCCGGCTGTTTGGCGGTGCGGAACTGCAGGTCAACCTGGTGGCCAAGCCGCGTCAGGGCCGCGGCGATGGCCCGGATCTGGGTGGCCGCGCCGATGGCTGAACCCTCAATGTCATAGTGGTAGTTGAAATAGGAGACCTTCATCAGCCCACCGATGGTTCCCCCGTGGATTTGGCTGGGGGTTGTTCGCCCCGGACGCTCTGGGCCAGGACCCGCATGCCAAAGAGGGGCAGGCCCAGGAGGTAGCGCCGCCAGGTGCCGGGTTCCTGCCACAGGCGATAAGCCCACTCTAACCCTTTCTGCCGCCACTGGGGGGAAAGACGCTCCAACTCGCCGGCGACGATCTTGAACATGCCGCCGCAGGTCAGGACCAGGCTCACTTCCAACTGCTGCCGCCAGGCCGCGGCCCAGAGGACCTGGCGGGGGTCCCCCATCCCCACCCAGAGAACGTCCGGGCGGGCGGCATTGATTTCCGCCGCCAGAGACTCATCCCTGAAATCGAAATATCCATGATGGGTCCCCACCAGGTTTAAGCCAGGATATTGGCGCCGGGCCTGGCCGGCGGCCCGCTCCGCCAGGCCGGGCTCCCCACCCAGGAGAAAGAACCGATACCCGCGCTCCACCGCCAGTTCGCACAGCCGGGGCCAGATGTCGGTGGTGGTCAGCTTTTCCGGCAGATGGCCACCCAAAAGGCGGGACGCCAGAATCAGGGAGGCGCCGTCGGGGTACAACAGATCGGCCTGACAGAGCGCTTCCAGAAACTCGGGGTTGTGGTAGGTGAGGTTGGTGACATGGGCATTGACGCCATAAGCCACCGCACAACCCGGGGCCGCAATCAAGTCCTCGATCCGGGCCAGCAAGGTGTCCATGGTGTATATGCCCACGGGCACTCTCAGGATATTGATGGTTGCCTCCGGGTTCACGGTCAGGCCTCCCCAAGTGGCAGGCGATTGCCGTGGGTGAGTCGGTAAAGCTGCTCCCGCCGGAGGTGGCGAATCAGCTCCCGGTCGGGGGTGCGCTGAATCTCGGGATTGAAGTAACTGGAAAAGAACCCCCAAATGACGGCCAGGCCTCCAACCCCCCACGGCCTCTCCGCCATGCGAAAGATGCCCCGGGCGATGACGAACAGAGGATGGCTGCCGATGGCATAGGCGCCCCGGCCCCAGATAACCCGTCCCCGGATGGCCCCGAAACTGACCCCCTGCAGGCGATGATGCGTGATGATAATTTTCGGGTCGCTACGGGTGAGCCAGCCGTGGCGGCGAGCATCGGTTTCGTCGATAATGTCCCAGCCGTAAATGCATTGAAGTCCGCCGATGTCCCGGAAGCATTCCCGGCGGTAAAATTTGGCCTGGCCCGGCACATGGTAGTTGGCATAACGTTCGGAGACGAGGTTTCCCTCTACCAGCAGTAAGGTGGTGCCGCTGGCCATGCCCACTCGGGGGTCGTCAAAGTGAGCCATGATGGCGGCGAAGGTTTCGGGGCCAAACTCCAAATCGCCATCCAGCTTGGCAATGACGTCAAAGGGCTCGTCCCCCAGATACTCCAGGCCGGCATCGAAGGCGCAAACCACGCCGGGGCCTAGTTGACGGCACCCGCCTCGCTCCCGCCGGACGAGCCTGATCCAGGGGTGTTGCGCGGCGTAGCCTTCAACGATCTCCGGTGTCCCATCGCGGCTGCAGTCGTCGACGATGATCCAGAGATGGGGCCGATAGGTCTGGTTGACCACCGAATCCAGGGTGAGGCGGATATACTGCTCTTCATCCCGGCAGGGACTGATGATGACCAGTCGGTGCTTCATAAGTACCTCTCCCTGCGCCCGAACTCTTCACCCGGACGCCGCCAGGCTAAACCACCATGGCCGTTTGGGGCTACCCTAACCCCAATCATGAAATTCCTTGTAGGGGCGGTGCGCTCACCGCCCCTACGGGTGGACTTTCACGGTAAAAGCCGACGTCCGAAATCCGGCGACAGCCTGGCGCCGGGTCCGGTTTCGGGCGGCAGGCGATTACCGTGGGTGAGTCGGTAGAGTTGCTCCCAGCGCAAATAACGAATCAGCTCCGGATCGGTGAGGCGCTGGATGCCCGGATGGAAATAGCTGATAAAAAAACCCCAGATGAACGCCAACCCTCCCAGCACCCACGGTCGCTGGGCCATACGATAGATGCCCCGGGCTATGGCAAAGAGCGGGTGGCTGCCGATGGCATAAGCGCACCGGCCCCAGATCACCCGCCCCTGGATAACCCCGGAGCTGGAGGCTTGCATCCGGTGATGGATAAAAACGATCTTGGGATCGCTGAGGGTGAGCCAACCGTGGCGGCGGGCGTCGGTTTCGTCGATGACGTCCCAGCCGTAGACCGGCTGCAGCCCACGGATATCGCAAAAGCATTCCCGGCGGTAAAATTTGGCATTGCCCGGGACATGGTAGGAAGTGTAGCGTTCAAAAACGAGCTTATCCCCGGTCAGCAGATAGGTGTTGCCGCTGGCCATGCCCACCCGGGGGTCGTCAAAATGGGCCATGACGGCGGCGAAGGCGCCGGCGCTAAACTCGGTGTCGCTGTCCAGCTTGGCGATGACGTCAAAGGGTTCATCTCCCAGATAGGCCAGGCCGGCGTTAAAGGCGCTGACCACCCCGGGTCCCAGTTGACGCACCCCGCGTTGCTGCCGCCGCAGGAGTTTGATCCACGGGTATTTTTCGGCGTACTGGGCCACAATAGCCGCAGTTTGATCCCGGCTGCCGTCGTCGACGATGATCCAGAGATCGGGGCGATAGGTCTGTTTGATGACGGAGTCCAGGGTAAACCGAACCAACTGCTCCTCATCGCGACAGGGGCTGATAATCACCAGGCGGCGCTTCATGGCTGCCACTCCCCCCGGCCCCGGACCCGCCGCCACCAGATGGCGAAAACCAGTAAGGCCCAGAGCTGCTTACTAAAATTCCGCCGGCCGCGAATATGGGCCTCGGCCATTTCCTGGATCGTGGGCAGGTTGAAGTACCCGGTGGCGGCCAGGGTCTCCATCAGGTGATATTCCCGGGCGTAGTCCACCAGGTGGTGTTGGAGCCAGAATTCTACGGGGGGATTGAAACCCCGTTTCGGCCGGTTCAAGATAGTCGGGGGTAGCCAGGGCGCCAGCGCCTTCCGCAGCAGGTATTTGGTGTGCATCCCTTTGACTTTGAGGTCGAAGGGAATGCTTAGGGCAAATTCCACCAGGGTGTGGTCCAGCAAGGGCACCCGGACTTCCAGGGAACAGGCCATGCTCATGCGGTCCACCTTGACCAGCAGGCTATCCGGCAGAAAGACCGAGAGGTCCGCCAGGTTGGCCTGGGCGATGGGATCAAGGTCCGGATGGGCCCGGGGGATGGCCCAGAAGTGGCGGAGATAGGGGAGGTCGGCAATCCGGCGCTGAAAATCCGGAGAAAACAGGCGTTGTTGCTCCTCAGGGGTGAAAAACGCCACCTTGCGGGTATATCCCTGGAACAGCGGCAAGAGGGAGGTGGCGGCGATGCGCTCCAGACGGTGTTCCAGGTAACCCAGGCGGGGAGAACCCCCGGTGGGCAGATGGCGGGCGGCCGCCGCCAGGCTGCGGCGGCACCAGAGAGGCAACACGCTCAACCACCGATTCAGCTGCATGCCTTGATAGTGGGTGTAGCCCCCAAAGAGCTCGTCCCCACCCTCGCCGCTCAAGGCCACCGTGACCTGTCGGCGGGTGGCTTTAGACAGGAGATAGGTGGGGATGATGGTGGCGTCGGCCAGGGGTTCGTCCAGGTGCCACAGCAGTTTGGGCAACAGGTCGGTGGCCTCGGCGTCGATCCGGAAGGTCTCATGGGTGGTGCCCAGATACTGGCTGACCTGACGGGCATAGAGCGTTTCGTCATACTTGGGCACTTCGAAACCCACGTTAAAGGTGCGGATTTCCTTGGTGCCCAATCCGGCCATGGCCGCGGTGACCGCGCTGGAATCAATCCCGCCGGAGAGAAAGACCCCCAAGGGCACATCCGCCACCAGTTGGAGGCGCACCGCTTCTCTCAGGCGCTGCCGCAGTTCCTGGCACCAATCCTCCAGGGGTCTGCCTGGGGTCGGGGTAACCACGGGGCGCCAGTATTTTCGGGTCTTGATCTCGCCGTCGGCCACGGTCAGCAACTCCCCCGGTTCCAACTTGCGGATATTTTGATAAATCGTGCCCGACCCCGGAATGAAATGGTGGGAAAAGTATTCGAACACGCCCTGATCGCTCACGGCCGGATCAAACCCGGGGAGCAAAAGGAGACTCTTGATTTCCGAGGCAAAGGCCAGGGTGTCGGACATTTGGGTATAGAACAGCGGTTTGATGCCCAGGCGGTCCCGGGCCAGGAGGAGCTTCCGCCGGCGGCTGTCCCAGACGGCAAAGGCGAACATGCCGTTTAAGTAGTGCACCACGTCATCTCCCCAGGCTTCGAAACCGTGGACGATGACCTCAGTGTCGGAGGAGGTGCGAAAAGTGTGGCCCTGTCGCTTCAGATCAGCCCGGAGTTCGACGAAGTTATAAATCTCGCCGTTGAAGACCACCGTCACCGTCTGATCTTCGTTGGACATGGGCTGGCGCCCGCCGGTCAGATCGATGATGCTCAGGCGCCGGAAACCCAGTCCCAGATCCTTGTCCACCCAGAAGCCCTCATCATCGGGGCCGCGGTGGCTTAAAACCGCGGTCATGCGCCGCAGCAATCCCTGGTCGACGGGCGTTCCATTTAAATGCAAAATGCCGCAGATACCGCACATGGATTAGTTTTTCTGCTTGGCCTCAATCGCGGCCGCAAACAGGCCGCGAAGTTGTCGGGCGCTGGCCTCGCCGTTGAATTGAGCCACCACCAGGTTTCTTCCGGCCCGGGCCAGGCGTTGGGCCAGCTCCTGATCCCGGAGCAAGCGCTCCAGGGCCTCAGCCAGGGCCGCGGCATCGTCCGGGTCTACCAGGAGACCCGTCTCGCCGGCCACCACCAGTTCAGGGATTCCAGACACCCGGGTGGCCACCACCGGAATTTCCATGGCCATGGCTTCGATCAACACGGTGGGAATGCCATCGGCATCCTGGTTGCGGATGCAAGAAGGCATGGCCAGCACATCGGCCCGCCGGAAATAAGGCAACAATTCATCCGGCGGGAGCTTCCCTTTGAGAACTATTCGGTCAGTCAACCCGCAATCATTAATCAAATCCTGGAGGCGGCCGGCTTCGGGACCATCCCCGATGATGAGACCTTGGCAGGGCAGGCCCCGGTCACGCAGCCGGGCGCAGGCCTCCACCAGGACGTGAAACCCCTTGGTTTCCACCAGGCGCCCCACGGCGATAATGCAGGGGGGCGTGCCCTGGGGGTGAGGGTTGGGGCAAAATCTATCGATATCCAGGCCATTCCTGACCACCTCCAGATGCGCCCGCCGGGCTTCGGGATAATGTTCCTGGAGGTAGCGGCGGTTGTACCGGCTGATGCAGGCCACAAACGCCGCCTCGGTAAGCTTAGCCGGCAGCAACACCTTGTCGATGAAGATGTCATACGCATGGGCGGTGAAGCTAAAGGAGATGCCGGCCAGGGCGGCGGCCATCAGCGCCACGCTGGCCGGCGCGTTGGCAAAATGGGCGTGGAGATGCTGGATGCCGGCCCGGCGCAGGCGCCAGGCGGCAAAGGGGGCCACCATAAAGTAAGACAGACAGCGGCGGCGAGACCGCCAGGGCTCGTCGGCGAAGAGGACGTGAGCGTAAAGGCAATGGAAATAGCGGCCTGGAAACCTCAGGGCAAAAACCAGGTGGGTCAGCCAGAATAGGGGGTTTCGGGGTTGAATGAGGACCTCCGCCTCCTGGGCCAGATCAGGAGCCTCAGGATGGAGCACCCCGGTCTCCGGAGGATGGAGGCTGAAGACTTTGACGCTGAGTCCCAAACGCCGCAACGCCGCGATTTCCCGCACCACAAAGGTCTCGGAAATCGTCGGTAGAATTCGGCCGAGATAGGCGAGGGAATAGGGGTCGCGCTTCATAATCCCAGCCGCCGGAAGGTCAGGTCGATGGGGGCAAGGTCGCATCCCCGGGTCGGGTTAAAGGGAGTTGGCGGCAAGCTGGTCATGGATAGTTAATCGGCTATCAGCGGCAAAAAATTAAAAATCAGCGTTCAGCTATCAGCAAAAATCATGACTTATCAAATTTGGGCGTAACATACTGATTTATTGGGATAATACAATCCGGAGTTCAGGGCTACAGGGAGG
>JAGVPN010000012.1 GCA_020052215.1 Syntrophobacterales bacterium | reverse complement strand
TCGACGCTTCTGGGAACCCCAAATGTTTAACCGGATGATCACTGCTTGTCTTAATGCTCAAACCGTTACCTTTTCGGAGCTAAGGCAATAAGCGTAAAAGTTTTTTACCAAATTGCGAGACTCCGCGGCCAAAGCCTTATACTGTCTATCACCGTCATTCAACTTTCCATTGTTTTTAACCGTTGCAGAAGGTCCATTTCCCTCACCAGGCGCGCCACCGCCGCCGGCACCAGGTGCTCCCAGGGCTGGCCCAAGCCCATCATCCGTCGGATGGCGCTGGCTGTAAGGCCTTTTTCGGATTTAGGCCGGCGCCAAAGGGTCTCCACTTTCAGGCCCAAGGACTCAAAAAGCTGGAGTTTCCGCTCCCCCCACTCGTCGTAAATGGTCAGGAAAAAAGTGGCATCCATGGGAACGTAATACCGATAGAGTTCAGGAAAATTTATGGGGAGCGGCACCACGGAAAATTCCCGGAATTCAAGTCCCTGGTCCAGGAGAGTTTCCCTGATCATGACGTAGCGTTCGTAAAACGTCAGAGGATTATCCACCTCCGCACTCCGGTGCGGGTCCGCCGGGTCAAACTTGGTAAGGGTTGGGTCTGGGTTGGTAATGGCCACCACCAGGTGGCGGCAGCGCTCCTTGGCAGCCAGCACATATTTCAAGTGGTCAAAATGAAAGAGCTGAAATCGTCCGTGAGCCACCCCAATTTCACTCATGATGGCGTTCTCCTTATGGGGCAAACGTGATCGTTTCACCGGATCTTTAGGGGTTTATAGTTCCCGGGAAAGAAGGGTTGATCCTGGGGGCTGTCCATCAGGCCGCAGAGTTTTCCCCGGTCCAGGAAATTCAAGATCAGCCACATCAATTCCCCACCCCGCACCAGGCCGAGAGCCCCTTGGGCGCAGCTGACTTCATGAAACTGCGTCACGTGGTCCCGCCGGGTGTATATCCCTACCATCATCAGAGGCACCGTTTCCCCCGAATGGATCATTTTCCCGTCACTGTTGGTGGAATGGTCGGATGTGATCACCAGGAGAGTCTCGGGATCGGTGACGATCTCCTTAATGGCGAAACCCAGGGCCTGGTCCAAGGCGGTAATGACGTCCCGCTTGATAAGGGGGTTCTTGGTGTGGGCCGCCTCATCGGGGGCCTTGGTGTGTACATATATGAAGTCATGGTCCTTGGCCTTGTGGGCCAGTTCCAACCGTTCCCGAAGATCAACCTCAGGGCGGTCCGTGTCTTTGACCGGTACGATCTCCATGCCCAGGTATTGGCTCAAACCCCGGTAGATGGGGCCGGGAGCAATGGCCAGGGCCTTAAGTCCCCACTTCTCCCCCAAGGGCAGCACCGGTCGGTTTTGCCCGGCCCGCTGCATACCCACCGCATTCAAGGGTGCCAGCCCCTGCCGCACTCTCGCTTTATTGAGCGGGTGCCGGGATAGTTGTTGATAGCTCCAGATGGTATAGCGGTTCAGGGCCAGGGCGGTGCGCCCGGCTTTTTCACCGTCTTGCGCCTTTTCCCAGGGCAAGACTTCCATGAGTGGACGCCCCTCGTAAATGGGGTTGGAATCGGTGATCTCAGGGGATACGTCCCCCTTGGCAATCACGATGCCCCTGATGCCGCCAGTGGGCACAAACCTGACACCCACCCCCTCCCAGTGAAAGGTTTGAATGGCCCCTTGCAGCTCCAGACAGGTTGCTTGATCAACTTTGGGGTCCTCCACCTCCAACACCAGCTCGTCTTTTTTCTTCTTAACCGAAAAGATTCTGCCGAGGAGGGCCACATCCTGGTCGCCCAGGGGAATATTTTCTCCCAGGGCCTCGATATAGCCCCGGCCAGGAAATTCAGAGAAATCATAGCCGAACAGCAGGAAGTGGGCGATTTCACTGGGCAAGGCCATCCCCTGGAGCCAGGCGTGGTAAAGGCCAGTCATACCCAAGGCCGCCAGGCGATCCAGGTTAGGAGTGCTGGCCGCCTGCAGGGGCGTTTGGCCGTCCAAAACGGCGTGGCCCCGGTCTCCCAGGCCGTCCAGGATGAGGAGAATGCATCTCATAAGTGGTCCACCTTATGGCTTCGTGGGGAAAATATCAGCCATTATCAGCCGTTACAAAGTGCGCGGAAGATAAGCATACCTGTCTCGCTAGCCCTGGCGCTCTCTGAGTTGAGTGGCCCAGGTCTGCTATGATTTCCCCAACCCAGAAGTCCGCGTGCCAGCCTTTGCCAGGG
The DNA here is from genome assembly GCA_020052215.1 of Syntrophobacterales bacterium. Classification (GTDB taxonomy): domain Bacteria; phylum Desulfobacterota; class Desulfobaccia; order Desulfobaccales; family 0-14-0-80-60-11; genus 0-14-0-80-60-11. The sequence continues at coordinate 2,518 of JAGVPN010000012.1, read as the reverse complement.
ACGGCATTTAAGCCTTTTCCAGGGTAAGCTTATATTCTACCCCTGCGGCGTTAACATCTTTGACCTGCCAACCCAGGCTGCTGGCAGCCCGGATGACGTTCTCCTTGGAGGTGTCCGTATCCACCAGGACCACCAGCTCCCCCTGGTCCAAAGACTTGAGTTTTTCCAGGGTAATGAGTACAGGCTGGGGGCAGGATAGCCCTCGGGCATCAATGAGGTCACTCATGGTTCGTCTCTCCTTAGGCAGTTTTTTGTCTCATGGTGAAGCCGATAAACAGCAGCACGGCAAGGCTGACGATGACCGCGGTGATACCGTAAGGGCCCACTCCCTGGGGGGAGCTGGCCAGGCCGAAGTTGTGGGATACTGCCGCCCCCGCAATCATACCCAGGACGAACACCGCGGCGTCACCGTCGCCTTCCCCGGCCATGAAGAGTTGCCGTCCCGGGCAGCCGCCCGCCAGGGCGAAGGCCAGGCCCGCCACCACCATGCCCATGAAATTCCATATCTCCATAGTGTGCGCCACCGGTTGGTTGGCGAAGCCCGGCTTAAACTGACTCAGGACCAGATTGGTAAGAAAGGCGGCAATCAACAACGCCAGCATTCCGGAAAACAGATGAATCTGGCGGAAAAGAATCAGGTCGCGCAGGGCCCCCATGGTGCAGAAGCGACTGCGCTGGGCCACGAGCCCGACGGCCAGGCCTACTGCCAGGGAGACGGCCAGGGCGGCGTGTTGGGAGCCGGGGCCTTTTACACTGTAAAAGAGAATGCCGCTGAGGTCTTTGTCAGGGACCTGGGGGAAAATCAGCCTCAGGGCCAACAGGCCCAAAATAATGAGAGGAAAAAGCCAGCCCACCGAAGCATAGGTGGATTGCGTCCGTCCCAGGTTATATCCCCTTTTGAAGAACAGGGTGCCTATCCAGATGCCGGCCACCAGTCCCAGGAGTCCGAAAATGGCATTGCCATCGCCACCAGCCAGGCGGAGCAAGGCCCGCCAGGGACAGCCCAGAAAGACCAAGGCGCCGATCATGGCCAGCATGCCCAGCACAAATCTGACAATGGGAGCGGACCCGGCCCGGGGACGGAATTCCTTGAAGGCAAAGGCGGCCACCATGGCCCCCAGTACAAAACCCAGGATTTCCGGCCGCAGGTATTGCACCACCGCAGCCCGGTGCAGCCCGATGGCGCCGGCGATGTCCCGGTCAAAACAGGCCACGCAGATGCCCATGTTTCCCGGGTTGCCCCATTTCTGCAGCAAGGCGGCAAAGACCCCGATAAAGGCGCCCACGCTGATAATTCCAACGCGAGAGGCAAAGAATTCTCTTATGGAAGACATATTATTATCGCTCCTTCTTAGTATTTTTTGCTGTGGTTCCGGCACTGCTGCTTATTTACCCTGCGCTAAAAGGAATTCCTCCACCACCTGGAGGGTAGTAAAAAGTGCCCCCTCCTCCCGCAGTTCCAGTACCCACCAGTTGCAATTGGGCAGGCGAACGATGAGATCAAGGCGGTCTTGCAAGTCGGTCAGGGATTGGGGGGGCATATGTCCATCCTCGGTCTCTTCGTGATATATATGGGCGTTGATAAAACGCTCCGGGTGGGGCGCCACAAAATCCTTCACCCGAAAAAGGCCACTTCGGACGGCGGGGCTCACCCGGGCATGACCCACGTCCAGGGTAGCCCACGCGCCGGAAAGACGAATGAGTTTTTCAAACAGGTCCGGCCTGCTGGTCCAGCCCCAGGCCAGGTTCTCAATACAGAGTTTGATGCCTAACTTGTTGGCCATGTGGACCAACTTAGTCAGTCCGGCTAGGGTCTTCTGCCAGCACAGGTCGAAGGCCGATTCCCGGCCCAAGCCGCCAACGTGAATGGTAATAGAGCGTCCTCCCAGCTTGGCCACCAGGTGGCATACCTTCTGAAACAACTGCATGGTCCGCCCGGTTTCTTCTGGGTCTTCGGCACCGAGATCCGTGCGCTCAAAGGCGCAATGATACCGGAGCTTCAGGGGGTGTAACCAGGCAATCGCCAGGGCCAGAGCGCTTTCGGCGGCAGGAGTTTCCGGGAAATTCTTTAGAGTGAAGGTCCAATCCACCCCGCCAAAACCGTGGGTCAGGGCGAAGTCGCGCAGTTGCCCGTCAGGGAGAAAATTGCAGCATGCCAACACCGGCTGTCCCATGGGTAATCTCACCTCCAACCTGTGGCCATCTTATACGCCACCCTCGTCAGGCAAAGTGCCGGCGGCCATGTCTCACCTGGACATCGACTGTTTTCCTCAAAAAGCAACTATCATTTACTGGCAACAAGTTTCTGTCCATAAAGGGCCGCTCCCAGGGCGCCCACCAGGTCGGGTTGGTCCGGAACCAGGACGGGTTCCCCCAGGCTTTCTTCCAAGAGAGTTTTGATGCAAGGGTTATGGGCCACGCCGCCGGCGAAGAGCACCGGCGGCGTCACCCCTACCCGGCGCAGCATGGCCAACGTGCGGGAAACGATGGCCAGGTGCAGCCCCATGGCAATATTGGC
>JAGVPN010000037.1 GCA_020052215.1 Syntrophobacterales bacterium | reverse complement strand
GGCCGGGAACCGGTCTTCGCCAGCCTGCCCCTGGGGGTCCTGACCCTGAGCCAGGCCCGGCCCCTGGGCGATCCGCCGATGCCGGAGCGCCTGGCAGCCTTGAAAGAGGAACTATCCACCCGGTTGGGTTCTTTCTATAAAGGGGCTATCGGGCCATATCTGGAGGGGGACCCTTGCCTGGTGGGCACCGCCGGGGCGGTCACAACCCTGGCGGCCCTGCAATTAAAGTTGCGGGCCTATGACCCGAATAAGGTCAATAACCTGGTATTGACCCGGGCCCAGGTGGCGGCCCTGGCCGAGCTGATGGCCGGTTTGCCCGAGGCGGCCCGGGCCCGTTTGGCCGGGATCGAGCCCGCCAAGGCCGGGGTCATGGTGGCCGGGGCCTTGATCGTTTTGACTATCCTCGACGTGTGCCGGCAGGATTCCCTGGTGGTGATCGACGCCGGGCTCCTGGAAGGGGTCTTGCACGAGATGGCCCTCAAGTTTTTTTAAGTTTCGGGATTCGCCGGAAAAGGATAAAATTATCATTTTTAACTAACCACTCGTTTGTATCCAAACGCTGGGGTCATGATCAATAGATAAACTAACTACTTAACCATGTTCCGCCTCGCATGGCTCCGGAATCTTGCCGCCGGGAACTCAAACGCTGGGGGATAAACCGTATGTCGCAGGATAGCATCCACTATGCTTACACTTTCGATGATCTGCTGCTGCTGCCGGGGGCCTCGGCGGTGCTGCCCAGCGAAGCGGACCTTTCTACCCGCCTGACCCGGCGCATCTTCCTCAACATTCCCCTCATCAGTTCCGCCATGGACACGGTGACCGAGGCGGACACGGGCATTTCCCTGGCCCGCCAGGGCGGCATCGGTATCCTGCACCGCAACCTGACCATCGAGGCCCAGGCCCTGGAAGTGGAAAAGGTCAAAAAGTCGGAGTCCGGGATGATTATCGACCCGGTGACCATCGGCCCCGAGGCCCGGATTGCCGATGTGCTGCAACTGATGGAACGCTACCGCATCTCCGGCATCCCGGTGGTGGAGGGCAAGAAATTAGTAGGCATCGTCACCAACCGGGACCTGCGCTTTGAAACCAACCTGTCCCAGAAGGTCAAGGAGGTGATGACCAAGGACCGCTTGGTCACCGCCCAGGTGGGGATCACCCTGGAGGAGTCCAAGGCCCTGCTCCATAAGTACCGCATTGAAAAACTGCTGGTGGTGGACGACGACGGCAATCTGACCGGGCTCATTACCATCAAGGACATCGAAAAAATCCGCAAGTATCCCCTGTCCTGCAAGGATGAGTTCGGGCGCCTGCGGGTGGGGGCCGCCATCGGGGTGGGCCCGGACCGGGAGCCCCGCGTCGAGGCCCTGATCCGGGCCGGGGTGGACGTCATCGTTATCGACACCGCCCACGGCCATTCCCGGCGGGTGGTGGAGACGGTGGAGGATACCAAGCGGAATTTCCCCGACGTGGAGTTGGTCGCCGGCAACGTCGCCACCGCCGACGGGGCCCGGGACCTCATCAAGGCCGGGGTGGACGCAGTCAAGGTGGGGGTGGGGCCCGGTTCCATCTGCACCACCCGGGTGATCGCCGGGGTGGGGGTGCCCCAGCTCTCCGCCATCATGGACTGCAGTAAAGCGGCCAAAGCGGCCGACATTCCCCTGGTGGCCGACGGCGGCATCAAGTACTCCGGCGACGTCACCAAGGCCCTGGCCGCGGGAGCGGACGTGGTGATGATCGGCAGCCTCTTTGCCGGCACCGACGAGTCCCCGGGTGAAACCGTGATCTTTCAGGGCCGGAGCTACAAGATCTACCGGGGCATGGGGTCCGTGGAGGCCATGAAGGCCGGCAGCCGGGACCGCTACTGCCAGGAAGATGTCAACCTGGAGGACAAACTGGTTCCGGAGGGGATCGTGGGCCGGGTGCCGTCCCGGGGGAAACTGGCGGAGGTCATCTTCCAACTGATGGGGGGCTTAAGGTCCGGCATGGGCTACGTGGGGGCCAGGACCATCCCGGAACTCCAGGCTATGGCGAAATTTATCCGCATCAGCCCCGCCGGCCTCAAGGAATCCCACGTCCACGACGTCATCATCATGAAAGAAGCGCCGAATTATTGGGTGGATTAGGAGCTATCAGCTTTCATCAAAAAAATCTGCAGTACATGTCAGGGTGCGCACCGCGCACCAGTAAAGGGAAATCACATTAGGGCCAAGAGATGAATATCCGGTTTTATCTTGACCCAGAGACGGGTCAGCCGCATATTTATGACCATGGAGTTAATGAAAAAGAAGTCGTAGAAGTGTTGGGCAGGACTGGGGAGGACCGGCCCGGTGAGGAAGGCTCCCGGGTTGCCATCGGTCAGACGCTATCCGGGCGTTATTTGAGGATTATTTATGTTCCCGATCCCCAGCCAAATAGCGTTTTTGTTATTACTGCCTATGAATTGAAGGGAAAACCATTGATCGCCTATCGTAGGCGGCGCAGGAAGAAAAAATGAAAAAGCAGGGAAACTATCCACCAGGCTGGGATGAAGCCCGGGTCCGCCGGGTTTTGGCCCATTACGAAGAACAAACCGAAGCAGAAGCAGT
>JAGVPN010000402.1 GCA_020052215.1 Syntrophobacterales bacterium | reverse complement strand
CGACGCCGCCCGGCGGCACGGGGGCGCAGTCCTGGGGCTGCCGGCCCAGGACACCCTGAAAAGAGTGAACCCCGAAAGCCTGGTGCTCCAGACCCTGGAGCGCCAGGACATCTGGCAGATTCAGACCCCCCAGGCCTTCCAGGCGCCCCTGTTGTGGCGCGCCTTCACCGAGGCCTACAGCCGCAATTTCTACGGCACCGACGAGGCCTCCTTGCTGGAAGAATTGCAGCAATCGGTAGCGGTCATTCCCGGCTCGCCCTTTAACCTCAAGATCACCACCCCGGATGATCTGCTCTTAGCCGAAGCCATCTTTTCTCTGCGCCGGAGGAAAAAACATGCGAGTCGGCCTGGGGTATGACGCCCACCGGCTGGTAGCGGGGCGCCCCCTGATACTGGGAGGGGTGGAAATTCCCCATGCTCAGGGGCTGTTGGGCCATTCCGATGCCGACGTCCTGACGCACGCCATCGGCGACGCCCTCCTGGGGGCGGTGGGGGCCGGAGATTTAGGGACGCATTTCCCGGATAAAGACCCGGCCTACAAAAACATTTCCAGCTTAACCCTGCTGGAACGGATCGTTGAAATCGTCCGGGACCGGGGTTTTGCCCCGGTAAATGTCGACGCCACCCTCGTGGCTCAGCAGCCCCGGCTGGCCCCCCACCTCCCCTTGATGCAGGCGAACCTGGCCCCCATCCTGGGCCTGACGCCCGCGGACGTCAACATCAAGGCCACCACCACCGAGCTTATGGGCTTCGCCGGCCGGGGCGAAGGCATGGCCGCGTATGCGGTGGTCTTGGTTACTAAAACTTGAAGCGTTTTTGAACAGGGGGAAAAAGGCGAAGAGGCGAAAAGGATTAAAAATGGGATTTTGGTTTTTCCCCTTTGCGCCCTAAAATAACATGATGGAGAAACTGAACTTAATGCTCCTCCCTTCTCATAATCAATGTCTGGAGCTGATGGCGGCCCACGGCATGCTCCCCAATATCCGGGAGCACAGCTTCCGGGTCATGGAGGTAGCAGTCTGTTTGGGCGAGGCCCTGGCGGAGGCCGGTTTTGACCTTAACCTGCCGTTGGTGACGGTGGGCGCCCTGCTCCATGACCTGGGGAAAACCCCCTGTCTGGGGACCCTGACGAACCACGCCGAGTTGGGGGCCGGCATCCTGGAAGAGTTGGGCTACCCCCAGGTGGCCCAGGTGGTGCGGGAGCACGTCCATCTCCATCACGACCTTTCCGACCCCAAGCCGCTGCGGGAGGCCGAGGTGGTCAATTACGCCGACAAGCGGGTGCTCCACGAAGTAATAGTCACCCTGGAGGAGCGCTTTGCCGACCTCAAGGTGCGCTACGGGCGCACTCCCGAGGCCCTGGCCCGCATTAAGGCCACCGAAATCAGAGCTCGGGCCCTGGAGGAGAAAATCTTCGCGCCCTTGCAGCTCCGTCCCCTGGATCTGCTCCGGGTCAATGGAAAAAGAGGGAATGGTGCGCAGTGTCTACATTAAACTTTGGTGGCACAGGTTTTCAACCTGTGCCACCCGCACCGGTAAGATACCGGTGCCACCAAAGACTTTTAGGAACAGCCTTGGAATAAATCACGCTCTTTTGCTGAAAGCTGACTGCTGATAGCTGACAGCTATTTCTTAGCCGGAGGGAATCATGGGAAAATTGCGGCTGGCCCTCATCGCCGGGGGCAAATCCTCGGAGCGGGAAGTCTCGCTGAAAAGCGGCGCCCAGGTTCATAAAGCCCTCAATAAAGACAAATATGACATCAGGCATTTTGACCCCCTGACGGACCTGGAACGGCTGGTGCGGGAGGCCAAAGACCTGGACGCGGCCCTCATCATCATGCACGGCCGGGGCGGGGAGGATGGCTCCCTGCAGGGCCTCCTGGACCTCCTGGAAATCCCCTATCAGGGCTCCCGGATTCTGGCCTCGGCTTTGGCCATGAATAAGGAGTTGAGCAAGACCATCTATCAACAGGCCGGGCTCAAGGCGCCCCGGGCCCTTGTCTTTGATCGCCGCGGGACGCCTTCACCCCAGGAAATCGAGGCGGCCCTGGGACTGCCGGTGGTGATCAAGCCCGTCCATGAAGGTTCCAGTATCGGGGTTTCCAAGGCTGGAACTTTCGAGAGTCTGGAAAGCGGCTTGGCTGCGGCCTTCGCCCTGGATGACCGGGTTATGGTGGAGGAATTCATCCAGGGAACGGAGGTGACCGGCGGGGTCCTGGGGAACACCCGTCTTCAGGCCCTGCCCCTGGTGGAAATCATCCCGGCCAAAACCTATCAATTTTTCGATTTCGAGGCCAAGTATCAGCCCGGGGCCAGTGAAGAAATCTGTCCCGCCAGACTTTCCCCGGAACTGACCAAACGCGCCCAGGAGTGCGCGATCACCGCGCATCAGGCCCTGGGCTGCCGGGGCTATTCCCGCACCGATATGATGATTCGGGATCAGGAGATCTTTGTCCTGGAAACCAATACCATCCCCGGCATGACCGCCACCAGCCTCTTCCCCCAAGGGGCCAAGGCCGCGGGCATCGACTTCCCGGACCTCCTGGACACCCTGATCAACCTGGCATTGGGGAAAGAGTAGGGTGCGCTCAGCGCACTACTGATACCAGTGTGCCATCGAAACCAGTGGCACAGGCGTCTCGCCTGTGCCGGCGCAGGCTAAAAGGGAATAGCCGATATTTGGCACCCTCCAGCAATGAAAATCCCCCCTGCCCCCCTTTACCAAAGGGGGGTTTTAAAGTCCCCCTTTAGCAAAGGGGGATTTAGGGGGATTTCAGTTTTCACGGCCAACTCTGCGGCTTCAACCATAACCTTTTGATTGCAACTCGTTATATTTATTCCAAATCAACCGAGGCTCCTCCTGTGTCGGACCGTTGGGCCCCCTTACAAAAACTCCTGGAAGCTGGCCTCAGCCAGGACGTCTTTACCGCCGCGGTGGCCCTGGTGGGCCTTAAGGAGGAACTCCGGTGGGAGGGCGCGGCGGGCGCCTTGTCCCGGGACCCGCAGGCCGCGGCCGCCACCCTGGACACGGTCTTCGACCTGGCCTCCCTGACCAAACCCCTGGCTACCACCCTGGCCCTGATGGTCCTGGCGGACCGGGGGCGGCTCGATCCGTCCACCCCCCTGGGGGAGATTCTCCCGGCCGCCTGGCTGCCGCCGGACAAGCGTCCCCTGACCCTAAGCCGCCTCCTCACCCACCGGGCCGGGCTGCCGGCCTGGCGCCCTTTGTATCAGGAACTGCTGGCGGCCCCGCCTGAAGCCCGCCCTACCCTGCTGGCACGCCTGGCCGCGGCCACGCCCCTGGAATACCCCCCGGACACGGCAACCCTCTATAGCGACCTGGGCTTCATGCTGCTCCAGGCGGTGGTGGAGAACCTCAGCGGCCGGAATCTGGATCAGTTCTGCCGGGAAGAAATCTACCGGCCCCTGGGGCTGAAAATCTTGGGCTTCATCCCCTTGCCCCAACCGGCCCAAACTGTTCCGACCACCGACAACCGACAACCGAAAACCGAAAACCGCATTTATGCCGCCACCGAACCGGGCCTCATCCCGGGGCGCTCCCCGGCGGGCGAAGTCCATGACGAAAACGCCTGGGCCGCCGGCGGGGTGGCGGGCCATGCCGGCCTCTTCGGCCCCGGCCGGGAGGTTTTTCATCTGGTGGCCTGCCTATATCGGGCTTATAACGGCGAGCAGGTCGGGCCGCTCGCCCCGGCTGCGGTCCAGCTTTTTTTGACGGTTCCGGCCGGCGCCGATCGGGCCTGCGGCTTCGACACCCCCGGCCCGGACCCGGCCACCCGGGCCGCGGGGCGTTATTTTTCGCCCCGGAGCGTCGGGCACCTGGGCTTCACCGGGACCTCTTTTTGGCTGGACCTGGACTCCGGTCAGATGGTAGTCTTACTGACGAACCGGGTCCACCTGGGCCGGGACGATAAGACTAAGATTCAAGCCTTCCGGCCCCGCTTCCACGAGGCCGCGTCCCGGGCACTCGTGTCGTGATTCATAAATTATATGGTATAAAACGAGCCATATCCTGAATACCGGGTGTTTTAAGTCCCCCTTTTTTAAAGGGGGATTTAGGGGCAATGCTGTTCACTTAATCGCAGAGAGCTCTGCGGAAATCATTTATTCTGTCATTCTGAGGGAGTGAAGCGACCGAAGAATCTCCAAATACGAGATGCTTCGCTTCACTCAGCATGACAAAAATTTTTCTTCGCCT
>JAGVPN010000433.1 GCA_020052215.1 Syntrophobacterales bacterium | reverse complement strand
GACCCGCTGGATGGCCGGCATCATCTTCTTGACCACGGTGCCGGCGATGATGATCACGTCCGCCTGGCGGGGAGACGCCCTAAAGGCCTCCATGCCGAACCGGGCGATGTCCCAGCGGTTGGCCGCGGTGCAGATCATCTCGATGGCGCAACAGGCCAGCCCGAAGGTGGCGGGCCAGAGACTGTTCTTCCTCCCCCAGTCCACCAGCTTCTCCAGGGTAGTGGTCAAAACGTTATATCCCAGGTGTTCTTCGATTCCCATTCCAGTGCTCCAAAAAACTGTTTTGGTTTTTAGTTTTGGTTTTTTTGGTTCGGGTAGGGGGCGTGAATTCCGCGTTACGTTAACGTTGCCCTTTTTCCTTTACCGAAAACCGAAAACAGAAAACAGAAAACCGTCCTCTTACTCCCACTCCAGGGCGCCCTTGCCCCACACATAAACCAGGCCCACCGCGATGATGCCGATGAACACCAGCATCTCCACGAACCCGAACCAGCCCAGAGACTTGAACACCACCGCCCAGGGATAGAGGAAGATGGCTTCAATGTCGAACACGATGAAGAACATGGCGATGACATAGAAGCGCACCGTGTAGCGGCTGCGGGCGTCGCCGATGGGGTCCATGCCGCATTCATAGGGCATGTCCTTGGTGGCGAAGTGCTTCTTCTTGCCCAGCAACTCGGACAGGAGCACGATCACGGCCACCAGCCCGATGGCGATTAAGATGAAGATTAATACCGGCACATAGTTGATTAGCATAGGTTAATCCTTAGCACTACTGCTTCGAATTAAGAATGACTCTCATCTTCCTGGGGGCCCCGGCGTTTTGCCGGCGCCGTAATTCATTCATTGTAGGGGCGGTTCGCTAACCGCCCCTACAATGGTTTGCTAACTCCTCTTAATGCGAATGCTCTTCCGCCTTGCACACCCCTAACGGGCAGTTGCCCGCCAGGTGGGCGTCGTATTCGTCCTTGAAGCGCTCCATGGTGGTCTTGAGGAAGGAATACGGGCTCCATCCCAGGGCGCAGTTGGCGGAATCCACCATGGTCTGGGCCAGGGTCAGCATCCGGTCCAGGTCCGCCTGGGTGGCATGGCCCGCGGCCACCTTGCAGATCATTTCGTAGAGCACCCGGGTGCCCCGGCGGCAGGGCAGGCAGAAGCCGCAGGACTCGTGCTGGAAGAAATATAAGAGGCACTTGACCACGTCGATGACGCAGACGGTGTCGTCCATCACCAGCATGGTGCCGGAGCCCAGGCCGCCCTGGATCTTGGCCAGGGCCGCGTGTTCGATGGGGGTGTCCAGGTGTTCGTCCAGGATGAACCCCACCGAGGCGCCGCCGGGCTGGCAGGCCTTGAAGGTGCGGCCGTCTTTGACGCCGCCGCCGTATTTGTCGATGAGTTCCCGCAGCGGCATCCCCAGGTTGGCTTCCACCACGCCGGGGCGCTTAACCTGGCCCACCACCTGCAAAATCTTGGTGCCCTTGGTGTCCTCGGTGCCCTTGGACTTGTACCATTCGGGGCCGTTGACCAGGATGGCCGGCACCGTGGAGAGCGATTCCACGTTGTTGACGATAGTGGGCTTGTACCAGACGCCCACCTGGCCGGGGAAGGGCGGCTTCACCCGGGGGTTGCCCCGCTCGCCCTGGATGGACTCGATGAGCGCGGTTTCCTCGCCGCAGACGTATGAGCCGCCGCCGGTCTGGACCTGAATTTTGAAAGAGAAATCGGAACCCTGGATGTTATCGCCCAGAAGGTTTTTGGCCGTGGCGGACTCGATGGCCTTATTAAGCCGATACATGGACAGGTAATATTCACCCCGGCAATAGATGTAGCCCACGCTGGCGCCCACCGCGTAGCCCGCGATGGCCATACCTTCCAGCACCCGGTGGGGATCGCCTTCCATGATGTAGCGGTCCTTGATGGTGCCCGGCTCGCCTTCGTCGGCGTTGCAGACGATGTACTTGGGGGTGATGGGGCTGGGCCGGGTAAAAGACCATTTCAGGCCGGTGGGGAAGCCGGCGCCGCCCCGGCCCCTGAGCCCGGAGTCCTTCACCGTGTTCACCACCTCTTCCGGGGTCAGGGACAAGGCCTTTTTCAGGCCCTCATAGCCGCCCTTTTCCAGGTAGGCGTCCAGGCTCAAAGGATCGATCTGGTCCACGTTGGCCAAAAGCACCAGTTCATCGCCGCTGGCCAGGTAATCGCTCAGCGGGTTGGTGGTGCGGGGCAGCGTCCGGTAGTCCACGGTCTTGCCGGCCCGGTAGTCGCTGAGGATGTGCTTGACCCGCTCGGCCGTCAGCCGCCCGAAGACCACCTCGTTGATCTGCATGGCCGGGGAGACCTCGCAGACCCCCAGGCAGGCGGTGTGCTCCAGGGTGAAGAGGCCGTCGGCGGTAGTTTCCCCCACCTTGATCCCCAACTCCGTCTGGAGCATCTCCGCCAAATTTACCGCCCCCATGATGTGGCAAGGCGGCGACTCGCACAGGCGGATGATGTACTTCCCCCGGGGCGTCGGCGAGAACATGGTGTAAAAGCTCATGACGCCGTAAAGGTAGGGGTAGGGAATATCCATGCCTTCGGCCAGCAGCTTCAAGGCTTCCAGGGGCAGCCAGTTGCCGCAAATGCTCTGAACCGCGTGCAAGGCGGGCATCACCCCGCCCTTGACGGCGCGGTAATGGCTGACGGCATCCTGGATGGCGGCGAGTTGCTCGGGGCTCAACGTGGCGCTGACGGGGCTCTTAATCTCCATCATTATCGATCCATAAGGTTGGTCTTTGTGAAAATTTTCTTTATTACTCGGAATTTTTATTACCAATCCCCCCGGCTGTCAAGTTTTTTTTCAATTTTTTGGCCGGTGGGAACGCCAGGGAAAGTGAGATCAGGATTAGCCGCCGGGTTTTTCTCTGGCGCACAAGCAAGTTAGCCTTAGCCGGTTTTGTTCCGTGTTTTGACTGGCCCTCAGGATCAATAATCTAAAACAGGCTGGACGGGTCGATATCCAGGGTGAGGCTGAGGCGGGAGCGGGGAGGGGGGGTCCAGGCCCGGCGCAGGTGCTGGAGCAGGTGCCCCAAAGGCGCCCGGCCGCAGCTCTTAATCAGGATTTGCCAGCGAAACCGGCCCTGGAGGCGGGTGAGACCCGCGGGGGCCGGCCCCAGAATGCGCACCCGGGAACGCAAGTCTTGATCCCCGGTCCGCAGGTTTTCCAGGATTGCCGCCAGGCGCCGGGCCTCCCGGGCCACGGTCTCATCAATGGGGCCGCTCAGGCGAACCAGAGCCAGGCGGGTAAAAGGCGGGTAACCCAGTTGCCGCCTGATCTCAAGCTCCCGCTGGAAAAAGCTGTCGTAATCTTG
>JAGVPN010000379.1 GCA_020052215.1 Syntrophobacterales bacterium | reverse complement strand
GGAAAGTCTTTAATTCCCTCCCCCTTGATGGGGGAGGGTTAGGGTGGGGGTGAAAATGCCGTGTTATAATTGAGGTGTTCCCCTGCCATCCCCCTCCCACCAGGGGAGGGGGAGTTTACGGATGGACACTATCTATAATTCGTCGCGATTGAAAACGAGCTTGATATTTAAAGGAGATAGATTGATTATGAAAAAGGTACAGGTTTTGGGGCCCGGTTGCCCTAAATGCGTGGAGTTGGGCAAACGCACGGAGCAGGCGGCCAAGGCCTTGGGCGGCGATTATGAGGTGGAGAAGGTGAGTGAACTGAACAAGATCATGGCCTTCGGCATCTTCACCACCCCGGCCCTGGTGGTGGACGGTGAAGTCAAAATGGTGGGGCAGGTGCCCAGCGTGGATGAAATCAAAAAGCTGATTGGGTAACCGGGGATAAGGGGAGCGGCTTATGCAGAAAGTCTTGTTTCTCTGCACCGAGAACGCCTGCCGCAGCCAGATGGCCGAGGGCCTGGTGAACCATGATCTGGCCGGGCAGGTAAAGGCTGTCTCCGCGGGGGTGCGCCCCAGCCGGGTCAATCCCCGGGCGGTCCAGGTCATGGCAGAGTTGGGCATCGACATCAGTCATCACCGCGCCAAATCTGTTAACGACCTGGCCGGCGAAGCCTTCGACCTGGTGATCACCGTCTGCGACCAGGCCCGGCAGCAGTGTCCCATTTTTCCCGGGGAGACCGAAGTCCTGCACGTCGGTTTCCCGGACCCGGCCCGGGCCACCGGCGCCGAAGCCGCGGTCCTGGGGGTCTTCCGGCAAGTAAGGGACGCGATGCGGCAGCAACTCATTCCCCTGCTGAGGGAAAAGCTGCGGTTGTGATACTGAGTCGCGTTCAAAAATTACAGACGAAACGTAGGGGCGCACCTGTGTGTGCGCCCTCATGGGGGGACACATAGGTCCCCCCCCTACAAAAATTGTCCAGTGAGCGCTAATCGATATGAGATGCTGGCGCTGGCGGCAGCAAATCGCTTGGCGGCAATTCCCGTGAGGCCCCGGATGTCTATGATCAAACCAACCAGGCGCTGCTTCTCAAGCCCTCCGACAGCAAATGGATCACGCTGCACCCCGGGAAAATCGCCATCCGGGGCGCCCGGGAGATAGACGCCACGCCCGGCTGGCCTGGATCAAAGGGCGGATCAATGACCTTTACGCCATAATCCCCCCTACCCCCCTTTTAAAAGCTGAACATTACCCACAAATCAGGAAGAAGTTAATTTAGGGTAGTCCAGCATGGCGGTCACGGGCCGCCCTATAAAATCCAAACAATAAACCGTCGGTAGGCCTATTCTCCGGGCGCGATGCGGCCATAAGCTCTAATCCCTCATTGATAATGATGGACAGCCTGGGTAGAATTATGAGAAGCTAAGGTCGCGATCCATAAATTTGTTACCGTTCAGCTATCCGCGGTCAGCGGCCAGCTTTATTAATCAAAACAATTGGTTGTTTTATCCCAGTAAATCAATGGTTATCGCCCCGATTTGATAACTCCTGGTTTTTGCTGATAGCTGACTGCTGAACGCTGACCGCTTATCCCGGATTGTCCAAGCTGGCGCCATCGCCAGGAGGGTTGGATGAAAATCCCCCCAGGAGGTTGTGACCGCTGCGGGGTTCCCGTCACCCCCGGGGCCGGATTTTGCTCCCGGTGTGGAAATCCTAACTCGCCGGAAGTGCCCGCCGCCCCGGCTGAAATCGCGCTGGGATCCTCCCGGGCCGGAGAAGACCAGGCGGAAAAAGGCCCCCCGGCCACCGGGGAAATTTCCTGGGAAATCGACGTCCCGCTTCTAACCAACCGATTTATCCTGTACGATCTCCTCAAGGTCTGGGGCTTTTCCTCCCTGATCTTGGGCCTGATCATGGCCGGTATCGCGGTGTACGACGGCAAATGGCGCTCGCTGGTCGATATGGCGCCGGTAGTGGGAGGGGTAAGCGCCGGCCTCTTGGCGCTGCTCATCCTGGTGATGCTGTTGTTTTTCTGGAACCGGTTCCCCATGGGGTTCAACCTCAGTCCCAAGGGGGCCTCGGTGGTCAGCCTCAGCCGGCGCGGGCGCTGGGGCAATCGCCTGGCCGTGGTTTTGGGCGCCCTGGCCGGCAAACCCGGGGTGGCCGGGGCCGGTCTCCTGGGGATGGCCCAAGAAACGGTGGCCGTGGCCTGGGACGACGTGCGGCGCTTGAATATCCATGCGCCCACCAGAGTCATCAGCCTGATGGACAGCTGGCACGTGGCGTTGCGGCTTTACTGCACCCCCCAAAACTACGATTTGGTCCTGAACGCCGTGCAACATTGGGCGGCCAGGGGGCTGAAAAAGGCGGCACGGACGCCCCGGGCCAAAGGTTTAACCCCCACTCGCCGGTTGTGGCTCAAATCTTTGTTGGCCGCAGTGGCCGCTTTCCTGGTAACCGCCTTGCCCCTTTCGGCGTCTCCTGCGCTCATCTGGTCGCTGCTGGCGGTGAGCCTGGGCGCCATCTGGTTTCTGGCCTTTGCTCGCTTTTTCGGGGTCATCACCCTGACGCTGGTGGGCGTCATTTTGCTGGGCTTTGTGGGGCAGGGTCTGGAAGAGAGGCAGACCGTCAATGAAGAAGATTTCCGCAAATTCGCCCAGGGTCAGGGACTCAAAATCGACCAAGTGCCGGATTGGGTCCTGGGAAAACATCGCCGCTATGAGCATCTGCACACCCAGGAGTGGTTGCAAACGGGAATAGCCGCCCTGGGTCTGGCCTTTTTTGTGTGGGTGGGCCTCACGGCGGCGCGGCCCGGAAAGCGGCGGCGCGCCCATGCGGACGGCTCAACCCGGTCAGCGTCCTGAGGAGTTGCGGAGAAAACCCCCTGATGGGCTTCCCGACCTCCGCTGGTTATCATAGATAATTTGGAAAGGCAGATATGGCAAACTTTCTCTGGGGAGCGTCTGGATTGCTGATCTCCACCGGTGCGTGGGTCTGGGTATTGCGCCGCTACGACAAATTGCAGCCGGAGCCGCTCAAGGTTTTACTGAGGGTGGGGTTATGGGGCGGTTTAATGAGCGTCATCCCCGCCATCATAGGCAATAGTCTGGCCAACCATTTCTTGGGGCTGGGAGGTTTCGCCAGTGATCTTTCCAGGAGGGTAAGCTTACCCCTGGCCCTCGCCTCAGCCGTCTTCATCGGCATCAACGAGGAATTTTGGAAGTTCCTGGCTACCCTCCGCCTGGTAAGGAAACTGCCGGAATTCGACGAACCGCTGGATGGCATGATTTACGGCATGACCGTGGCTCTCGGCTTTGCCGCCCTGGAAAACATCGAATACATCGTTCGTTTTGGGCCAGGGGTGCTGCTGGCGAGATCCTTGCTTTCCATACCCATCCATCTGGCCTGTGGCGCCATCTGGGGCTATGGTCTGGCCCGGGCCAAATTTATCAGCAAACGCCAGCGGTACTTTATCACCGCCATCCCTTACCTCCTGGCCGCGGCCGGCGTCCATGCAGCTTTTGATTTCTTTATTTTTTTGCGGACCTGGACCATCTTCCTGGTTTTTCCCCTGTTGTTCTTCATTGTATGGTACTCGAATAAAAAATTACTTTACTTAAGAGATCAATCACTTTGTTTAACGGGGAATATCTGCCAGCACTGTGAAAAATGCAATGCAGCCCAGGCAAAATTTTGTATAAACTGTGGTTTGCCGTTAGGTGCCGGGGGGGAATTTTTCCAAATCTGCGGCAACTGTCAGATCAGGGTGCCGCACAATGATAATTTCTGTTTTAAATGCGGCCATAAACTCCCTGAGATTAAGGAAGAAGAGGAACAAAACTGATTTTAACAAGGAGAAATGACTGCAAATGGTTGTTTACTTGATAATGTCTTGTCTCTCTTTGTTGATTTTTGGGGCTGGGATAAGCAGTGATTGCTGGGCGGGAGATTTTATCATTGCCATCGATCCAGGCCACACCATCAATAGTCCGGGAGCCACCAGCGCCAGAGGTGTAGATGAATATCTCTTCAATCAGAACACCGGCGCCCTACTGCACCAGCAACTCCTGAAAGATAAGAGGTTTAAGCGTTCGTTTATCATCAATGAGACCGGGGATGACATCTCCCTCTCAGCCAGAGCCGCAATCGCCAATCAACAGGGGGCCCATCTGCTGGTCTCTATACATCACGATTCCGTACAGCCCAAGGATCTGTCGCAATGGCTTTACCAGGGAAGATTCTTGCCCTATTGCGATAAGTTCACCGGATATTCCATATTTTATTCGGAAAAAAACGGGAGTCCACTCAACAGCCTAATATTTGCAGTTATCCTCGGTTCAGAGATGTTGAAAGCCCGCTTTTGCCCCACCTTGCATCATGCCGAAAAATTTACTGGGGGAGACAAAGATCTGATTGATAAAACCAGAGGCATTTATAAATATAATAATTTAGTTGTTTTAAAGAAAACGAATATGCCGGCAGTATTATTTGAATGCGGCATCATAAAAAATAGAGAGGCAGAATTGCAGCTGGGCAATCCCCAGTATCAACATAAATTAGTTGCCGGACTTTTTAATGCGATAAAAATATTTTTTAGCCAAACAACTGTTTCTGGACCGTAGGCCGTGGTCTCAAGCGCTGGGGCTTTGCAGGAGAATACCATCTCACCGAGCGCCGCCAACTATCCCGGTTCCCCTGATTCCCGCCCCTAGACCACCGAATCAGTAATCCGGCCGTCGAAAACCCGCTGGCTCTTGCGCTCCGAGCGGCCCAGTTCGCCGTAGCCCACCACCACCACCTCCGGCGTGACCATGAGTTTGCGCTTGACGACGTAGCGCACCTCCCGGCCCAGTTCGTCGGTGCGCCCGGCCTCCACCCCCTCGCCCCGCTCCACCTTGAGGAGCATGTGGTCCCTGCCGGCCTCGTCCCGGGCCAGGTGGATCTGGTACTCGGAGCCCAGGCCCGGGACCTCCGAGAGGATGCGGTCGACGCTGGAAGGATAGATGTTCACCGCCCGGAACTTAAACATGTCGTCGGTGCGGCCCCGGAGCCGGGAGTGCCGGGGCAGGAGGGCGCCGCAGGTGCAATCCCCCGGGATAATGCGGGTGATATCCCGGGTGCGGTAGCGGATCAGGGGGGCGGCCTCCTTGCACAGGGTGGTGATTACCATCTCCCCCCACTCGCCGTCGGGGACCGGCGTCAGGGTCTCCGGGTCCAGGATTTCCAGGATGTAGTAGTCGGCCCAGTAATGGATGCAGTCGTGGTCCGGGCACTCGATCCCGGTCCCCGGCCCGTAGAGCTCCGTCAGGCCGGGGATGTCGAAGAGTTCGACGCCCCCAAAAAGTTCCGAAATCTTGCGGCGCATGGACACCGACGAGCGCTCCGAGCCGTAAATCACCTTCTTCAGGTTGATTTTGTCGGCGATGCCCCGCTTGTTGACTTCTTCGGCCATCAGCAGTCCCATGGAAGCGGTGCAGCACAGCACCGTGCTTTGGAGGTCCACCAGGAACTCGCAGTGCATATCCACGTTCCCCGGCCCCACGGGCACCGCCATGGCCCCCAGGGCTTCTACCCCGGCCTGGAAACCCGCGCCCGCGGTCCAGACCCCGTAGCCCACCGCGATCTGCACCCGGTCCAGGGGGGTCACCCCGGCCATTTCGTAGGCCCGGGCGAAGAAGTGGCGCCAGTCCGCCACGTCCTTGGCGGTGTAGCACAGGATCTTGCGCTTGCCGGTGGTGCCGGAACTGGCGTGGATGCGCACGATCTGCTCATAGGGCACGGACCTGAACGGGAAGGGGTAGCCGTCCCGGAGGTCCTCCCCGGTGGTCAGGGGGAGTTTTTGTAAGTCGGCCAGGTCGCGGATATCTTCCGGGGAGACCCCGGCGGCGTCCAGGCGGGTCCGGTAAAAGCTGGAGCCTTCATAGGCGTGGCGCACCGTCCACTTCAGCCCCGCCAACTGGTGGGCCTTGAGTTCGTCCCCGGTCTTGAAGGGTGGCATAAAAGTCTGCTTGCTCAAATTCGGCTTCTCCAATCTGATATTGGTGAATCCCGCCGCGCCCAACCGGGACGCGGCCGGGTTGTGGTCGGAGCCTGCTCCCAGAAAGGCCCGGCGCAGTTCCGGGTCCAACAGGAGTTCGTCGCTTTTGCCCTGGCCGACGATCCGGCCGTTGGCCAAAAGATACGCCGACCGGGAGGCGGTGAGGGCCCGGGCGGCGTTTTGCTCCACCAGGAGTATGGTAACCCCGCCCCGGGTGAGTTGCTTGATGATGTCGAAGATCTCGTCGGTGATCAGCGGCGCCAGCCCCAGGGACGGCTCATCCAGGAGCAACAGCCGGGGCTTCGCCATCAAGGCCCGGCCCATGGCCACCATCTGCTGCTCGCCGCCGGAAAGGGTGTTGGTGCGCTGGCCGGTTCTTTCCTGGAGTTGGGGGAACCGGGCATAGACCGCGGCCAGGCGCCGGGCCAGTTCCGGCCGGCTGATCTTCAAGGCCAAAGCCCCCAGCTCCAGGTTCTCCTTGACCGTCAGGTCCCCGAACATCTCCCGGCCCTCGGGGCACAGGGCCACGCCTTTGGCCGTCATGGCCGCGGGGGACGACCCCGTAACCTCGACGCCGTCCAGGAAGATGCGGCCGCCCGACGGCGGCGCCAGCCCCATAACCGCCTTCAATAGGCTGGTCTTGCCCGCGCCGTTGGCCCCCACCAGGGCCACGGTCTCGCCGGGCGCCACCGCCAGGTCCAGGCCGAACAGCGCCTGGGCGGAGCCGTAGTGCACCGTCAGGTTCTCGATACGGAGTAAAGGTGCTTTTTTGTCCGCCATCATAGCCGGTTCGCATTATATACCGCCCTGGGCCTCATGTCGAGTCACACCGACGCCGCGGGCCGCGCCCTCAAAAAAACCATGGACACGGTTAATGTGGTGATTCATAAATGGTATGCTATAAAATCTTTACGGAGGCGAAGTGAAATGAACCGGGCGCAGAGGAGAAAAATGGCCAAACAGGCCCGGCGAGAGCGCGGCTCCTCCGCCGGCAGCCGGCCCACGGCTCGGGTCAATCAAAGCATCGCGGCCGCAGCCCAGGACAACGTCGTCTCGATTATCGGCCAGGGCCGGGTGCCGGAGCGTGCCCTGGAAATTGCCCTCAGCGGCTTCTTCCTGGCCGATCACCTGACCCGGCGGTTTGAAGCCGAACAGGAACTCCCCCACCCCGTCGCCTGCCAGGAACAGTGCGATTCCTGCTGCTATAACCAGGTGGAACTGACTCCGCCGGAAGCCCTGCTCATCGGCCACCAGATTGCCCAGCAGTTTTCCCAGGCCGAGAAAGACCTGCTCCTGGACCACACGGCCCGGATCATCGAACTCATCCATGGGCTGGGGCAAGCTAAGAGCGCTGCCCGGCGCCGGGAGATTCCCTGTCCGCTGTTGCGCCACCGGACCTGTTCGGTTTATCCCGTCAGGCCGCTGGTGTGCCGGGCCATGCACGGACTTAACCGGGAGCGCTGCGCCGCGGAACTCACCGCCGGCAGCCTGGCGGGAAGTCAATACTACGCCCACCGCCACGAAATCGCGGTTTCGGTGAGCGCCGGTCTCAGGGAAGGCTGTAAGGCCGCGGGCTTGCAATCCGGGACGCTTAACCTGACCCGGGCCCTCCAGGATTTTTTCACTCAGGAAAAGGCGGTGGAAAGATGGATTGCCGGGGAAGAGGTGTTCGGGCCGTAATATGTGCGAGCCCAGGAGGGGTTTAAGCGTAACGATCAAGATTTTACCGGACAACCTTTCCATCAAGGCATATTATCATCGGACAAAAAATAATTCTGGAAATCCCCCCACAAAAGGTCAATTTCGCTATTCAGATCATATCCGGATATTTCACTTATCTGAGGATAATTGTCTAACCTGGCAGTGACTGTTGAAAAAGCTATTTGGTGAAAGGTGCTTCTCCCTGGATCGGGCGGGTTTTCGAGTTAGGATGGTTTTTAGGGGGTGGAAACGCCTATCAGCTTTTTATTCTTGAGATAATTTTTCTTTTAATGGTCATATTTCTCTGTATCTTCTCTTAGGATGAGCCATAGTGCATGTATCCTCTCTATACTTTGGTTTGCATTTCTTTGTGGCTATTATTTTGTGTGCATTTTTCACAACAACATTCCGGCTAGTGTCGTATTTTCTTAAGTTGCACTTGCCGATCGCCAATTGATAATCTTTTTCACTCAGATTCTGGGCAGGACGGCGATCTTGGAACCCCGAACCGGCACCGCCCTGTAATGGCGCCAGGGTAACAGCGTCCGATATAATCATTACAGCGCTGGACGTAGCAAGAAACTCTGACACTCCTTCTGACCAAGGAAATGCTTGGCCAGATTGGGTCAGGGAGGGCACTACCTGCTATATATCCACTCTTACAAAATCCATTAAACAGGGTTGATATGGATATCTTGGCTCTATGTAATACCAAATTCGGTTTCTGCTGCAACAAACCAATTTGTTAACTTATGGATAATTAAAAGTCTTTTAACCGAAAACCGAAAACCGAAAACCGAAAACGGTATAAGACCCTGGCGACCTTTAAAGTTTAAAGTCCGCCGAGAACTTGCACCATGAAACCATAGGGGCTGCGGGCAATCAGGGGATAGACGTTCAGGTGCTGTTTCCACCAGCCGAAGAATTTTTCGAT
>JAGVPN010000013.1 GCA_020052215.1 Syntrophobacterales bacterium | reverse complement strand
CGGGGGCCGGGAGGCCGGCCCCGCTTTCATAAGGAGAAGCGATATGGCTGCGAACATTGTTGTGGCCGATGTGGTCGTAACCCTGGATACCCGAGACGTTGAAGCCCTCGGGTTGGGAAAGATTATCAGTTTTCCCAACATTGCTTTTGGCCATGCGAGCCTTCAGCTTTATCCCAACACCGGATCGACTATCGGCGTGCCGATGCCTGCGATCGGCAAGTTCGGGATGAAGAAGGCGCTCACCCGCATGCTTATCCAGGGCGACCCTGCCCTTGGATATTACTATGTTTACGATACGGTGCGGCACACGGTCCGGATTTACCAGAGTGCAGCGGACCCTGGGGCCCCTTCGATTGCGGCGGCCACCGCCGGGACCCCGGCCGGCACGATTGCCGATACTCCTGCCGGCACGGTTGATCCGGGCACGCACGTCTTCACCGGGACCCCGGGTACCCCGGCTTTCACCGGTGCCGAACTGCCGACCCATACCCACGTTTTGACCGGCGCCACCGGAGTGGCCGCTGCCCTGGTGGAATTGCCCAACGGCACCGTAGTGCCCGTGACCACGCTTCGGCTCACGGTCATTGGCGCTTAACCTCAACAGGCCAAGGAGTCTTTATGCCTCAGATACTTCAAACTAAGAATTTTGGCGAACTCGAAGTTGAACATGGGGGGTGGCAGGATGGTTCCGGGGGGATCTCCGGGTCAACCATACACATTGTGCGGCTTACCAATGGGGTTTACTGCCACTCCAGCGGACTGCCCGTTCAGAGTAAGAGCGAATTTGCTCAAGCGGGCATGAGGGGAGATGACCTACTGAAAGCCGAGTATTGGTTCGACCATCGGCACGATTCGGAAGATAACCCGCTTCAGGGGGTCGTCTTTAGGCCGGATGGGGTGTTCCTTGAGGACGGAACGCCGGTGACCCAATCTGCTCAACTGATGCAGTGTCTCCCCCCGGGTGAGTTTTTGGATGCCGCCTTGAAGACCCTGTTCAAGTGGCAGGAGAACCAGAAGATAACGTTGAAAGCCAGGGCCAAGGAAGCCGCCAAGAAAGGCCCGGTGGCCCCCAAGCGCGGCGCCATTAAAGGAAGGATGGCCAAAAAAGGGAAATCTCCTGTGGCGCCTGCAGTCGTCTCGGCGGAGCCTGCGCAGTTATCGGGGTAGGCCATGGCCGATACCGACACTGACCGGCTCCGCATTTGCCCGAATCCACGGTGCAGACTTTTGCGCCGGCCTGACCCGGTGATGCATAAGGATGCGCACAATATTTGCCCCAATTGCGGGGCGGACATGAACCAAAGGCCGGCTTGGAAGGGGCCAGAGCCCAAATGAAGCGTAAACCTCTATGGGGAAGCGGCGATGACTTTGGCTGAACTCATGGAAGAAATCGGGAACATCGTTGTCGATTCCAGCCTGGAACCATTTTACAAACGCTGGATTAACGAGGCGGTCCTGGAAATTGCCGCGGACTTCGCCCTCCCCGCCCTACGGCTCATCGAGCCGGCCACTCTCGCCGTCACCACTGCCACCTGGATCTATAACGTGCCGGGCACCTTCCACAAGCAGGTGTTCCGGGCCGCCGACAGTGCATTTAACCCTATCCATATCCTGCCGGACCTGGACTCGCTGGATGAGCGGGATCTGGATCACGATGAAACCGGGGACCATGTAACCAATCTTGCGGTTCGGGACCAGAAGATCGGTATTTACCCCAAGGCGACCGAAAGCATCAAGCTCTGGTTCTATGAGTTGCCGGTACCTCTGAATGCCCCAGACAGCGTACCCACCTGCATTCCTACGGCCTATCATTCCCGGGTGATCATCCCCAAGGTGGTGGTCAAGAACTTCCGGGTTTTGCAGGACATGGTAATCGACGCCCCTCACCAGAGCATTATGTTTTGGCAAAAGGAATATCTGAAGGGGCTTTATGGTGAACCCTACGGAGACATAGGGATGGTCAACTTTTTGGCCAGGGCAAAACCGCCCCGGCGGCATGGCGGCCGGGACCCGCTCCCATAAGGTGAAGCATGGCAAAGAACGTCACCGCTTACGGGTTCAAGGGGATGAGCAACCTCCCGGGAGCTGCGGCTAAACTGCTGGATGATGAGCGGCAGATTTCCCCCAAGATCGTCCTCAATGCAGACGTGACAGATGGGGGGGCCATCAATATCCGCACAGGATTCAAGGAAACCAAGGCCCTCACGAACTGCCACTCATTATGGGCCGGCAGTGCCATGCTATGCGTGGCCGAAGGCGCCAATGCCCCCCAGGCTCTTTTCAGGATTGAGGGGGAGCAGGCCTGGGAGCTCTGTGAGGTGACCGGCCCCCGTGCCCCGGTCAACTTCGTTGAGATTAAAGACCTGGTTTACGCTTCTAATCCGTACTGGAAGGCCGCCTATGATCTCCTGGGCACGCTGAGGTCCTGGGGCATCTCTCTGCCCCCAGCCCCAAGGGTGAACCTGGTGGACGGCGACATGCCCCCGGGGACCTATTTCGTGGCCTACACCAATGTTGAAGGGGGCCGCCTGGGGGGGAACGGCCCCTTGACGAAAATTGCCTGGGAAGGTGAAAGCGCCGGCCTCCAGCTTCTGAATATACCTTCTGGGGCTCTCTGCTGGGTCACCCACCCGAACGGCGGGGAATTGTTCGTGGCCGTGGTTTCTGCTGGCGTGATCTCATCGGCAAGTCCCGGGTTGCAGCCTCTGCCCACCTTCACGGCTGCCCCTCCCCCGGGGTTCAGCCACTTCATTTACGAACATGGCCGCATCTGGGGGGCCCGGGCCAAACAACTATTTTTCAGCGATCCCAACCAGTATGAATTATTCAGGGACGGCAATTATCTACCCTTTACGGAGGACCTGGTGCTCCTGGCGCCGGTCACCGGTGGCCTCTTCGCCAACTCCCTTACGAGTTCCTGGTTTCTGGATGGGACCGACCCGGCCCAGATGAAAATGGAAAAGGTGGGAGATGGGGCGATACCCGGGACCCTGGCCATGGCCCAAATGTCCGGGCCGTCCGTGGGCGGCGGGTACGAAATCTCCCGGAAATTGACTCAAATGCCCTCCCCGGTATGGATGACGAAACATGGGATCGTGGTGGGGACGCATACCGGCCACGTTGTGCATTTGACGGAAGCCAAGGTCCGGATCAACTCAAGAACGCAGGGGGCCGGGCTCTACCGGGTACAGGACGGCATCCCCCAGGTGCTCATGTCTCTCTACGGAGAATCGTGGGGCACCGATGAAACTCTTCTTCGGATTTTCGAGGAAAATAAACTGTTTAATTAAGGAGATCGGACCATGGCTGGAAACGCAGTTTACGATAAAGCGAGAAATGCGTTCCTCCGGGGTGACATTTCGTGGAAGTCCGGGGGCGATACGTTCCGGGCCTACCTGGTGGACATTCAGGGCGGGGCCGGTTACACCGTGGACCTGGCCAATGATGAGTTCCTGGACGACATTCCCCCCGCCGCCCTGGTATCTTACATCGTCCTGGCGCCGGCTGACCCGGCTGCGGGCGTGGCCGATGCCCCGGACGT
>JAGVPN010000161.1 GCA_020052215.1 Syntrophobacterales bacterium | reverse complement strand
GGCGGCCCGGAGCACGTCTTGGCCTGTGGCGCCATGGTTCGGGAAGATGGCCACCCCCAGGGAAATGGTGGTACTTTCCAGGGAGCGCCCTCGGTTCACCACCTGGAGATGCGGCACCTCTCGTCCGATTTCCTCGGCGCGTTGTTGGGCAATATCAAGGGACGCCTCCGGCATAATCAGGACGAATTCTTCTCCACCATAGCGGCAGGCGATGTCTTCCACCCGCACCTGGGTTTTCAGGAATTTCCCCAAAGCCTCCAGCAAGATGTCGCCAGCTTCATGGCCATAGGTATCATTGAAGCGTTTGAAATGATCCAGGTCCATCATGATGACCCCCAGGGTAGCTCCCTTGCGCTGGACCCGGTGAACCTCCCGCTCCAGGGTCTCGTCCAGATACCGCCGGTTGTATAAGCCGGTGAGGGGATCATGAATCACCTGCTGACGCAGGGTCTCCCGAAGTTTGAGGTTGGCCAGCGTCAGGGAGATGGTATCAGCTACGGTTACCGCCAGATCCTTCATCCGGTCAATAACGGAGCTGTCTGCCTCGCCAGGAGCCTGCAGATGCAATAATCCAAAGGGTCCTTCCTGAGCCATCAAAGGGAGACAAAAATAACAACCTTCTGCGTTATCCGGAAGATGGCGGCAGGGCTTATTCTGGGCGCAACCTCCTGAGAGATGAATCCGGCCGCGGCGGATGGCCCAACAATTATGGGGGGCAAATACCTGTTCTCCGGCCAGGGTTTCCCCCCAGGAGGCGACCACCTCCAGAAAATTGCCGTCCGGGTCCAGCATAAATAACCCCCCTGACCCAGCCGCAAACAATTGCTGGATGGCATGGGCAATGATGGGGTAGGCCTCGTCGGAATTGCGGCAGGCTTGCAGGGCTTCCGACATGCCGGTGATTATGGTGGTTGCGTGGTTGCGTTGGTTCGCTTCGGAAACCATTATCTCAAGCTTCGCATTGGTTTCCTCAAGGGCCTGCACCGCCAGTCGCCTGGCGGTGATGTCTCGAAAAATCCCCATTAAATAGATTTTTCCCTCAATAATTACGGGGAACGAATTGATATCCGCATAAAAAACGCTGCCATCCTTTCTTTGCACCGGAAGATCTGACGCCACGGTAATTTTTTGTTTCGCCTGTCGCTCAAATTCTTCCAGTACATAGGGTAAAGCTTCCGGCGGGTGAATGTCCATTACTCCCAACTGACGGATTTCCTCCAGACTGTAACCCAACATCTGACTGGACATGTCGTTGCCCATAAGGAATTTTTTGGTATCTATGTCCGCGAGCAAAATCGCGTCCGCGGCCTTTTCAAACATGGCCCGGAAGCGTTGTTCTGATTCGCGCAGTTCCTCCTCCGCCCTTTTTTCCTCGGTGATATTTATGTCTGCGCCGCGGTATCCCAGGAGATTTCCCGTCTTATCAAGTATGGGAACCCCGCTGGTCGATAACCAGACGACGCTGCCATCCTTATGAAGGTTGCGGTTGATAAATTCGCTAAACGGCTGTTTGGCGGCAAAGGTTGCCAAAGCCATTTTCTTGAGTTCCTCCCGATCTTCAGGAAGCAATAAGTCATAAAAATGTTTGTCAAGTACTTCCTCAGGCTTATAGCCCATCAATCTCTCCACAATTGGACTGGTATAAGTATATTTACCCTGGGCATCGACTTCCCAAACCCATTCCTGGGCATTCTCAGCCACATCGCTAAATCTCTTCTCACTCTCCAGCAGGGCCTCCTCGGCCCGCTGGCGCTCCACAATATCCCAGGAAAGGTCACCCAATTGCGAGACTATCTCAATGTCGCTGTCGTTATAGTTCGTCGCTTTATTACCAACCCCGATGATCGCCTTTATCAGGTTGCCTCTGAAAATCGGCACCACGACTTCGCGCACCACCGGCGCATGACCTTCGGGCATCCCTTTGCGGTGAGGTAGAGAAGCATAATCGTTGTGAATAACGGGACGCCGTTCGTATATACAATCCGCCCAGACGCCTGCCTGGGCAAGATCATAATGGCTGCCTTTTCCGGCCGCGGTACACATGTTCTTCAGGGTATTGGTGGACCAATTCTGCAATGAGAGCGTTTGTTGATCTGCTTCGAGAAAATGATAAAAGCCGATGGCGCTGCCGGTCAGTGCTTCGATTTCATCCAAGGTGCCAGTAAGCAATTCATCCATTGAGTGGGTATTGGCAAATTCCAGGAGACGCAGGCGCGCCTGCATAATCTGCTCGGCCCGCTTGCGCTCGGTGAGATCGATGCCCGTTTTTAGGATGAGGGGGGAGCCGTCAACGTCGGTGAAAGGGTAGGAGATGATATGATAGTTGCGGTTATCCATCCCCGTGAGCTCCCATTCCCGGGGCTTTCCGGCGTCTAAAACCGTATAGGTTTCGCAAAACTCACACGGCTCAGTGCGGCCACAGATTAATTCAAAACACCGCCTGTCGTGGGGTTCCCCAAAGCGCTCCCTGAAGATTTTATTGGCAAAAGCTAGGTGATAATCCGGGGTCAGCAAAGCCACAAAAACCGGCAGCATCTCCAGCATGTCATAGAACCGCCGGCGTCCGGCCGTCAATAACCTTGTCTGAGTATTGCGCCAGATAAAACGGGTACCAACCCCGGCGCAGGCGACTAAGGCAATAATCAAGGAAAAAATGAGCCAGGCCTGGCGGCGAACCGGTGCATCGACCTCCTCGGCATTAACTTTAGTTACTATAAACCAGGGGGAGTCCGGCACCTGTTCCAGGGCTCCGATTGCCGGTACGCCGCGGTAGTCCAAACCCTTGAGCACTCCTGTTTTGCCTTGGAGTGCCCTGGCGGCCAGCAATTCCGGGTCGCTGATAGGGCGTCGCAGGGATAGCGCAGTATTTTTCCGATGGCGCAGTTCGTTTAAGAACACTACCTCATTACCTTCACGACGGATTAAAACGGTCTCGCCTGTAACATTTGGAGCAGGCCAGGATTGGAGCATGGGATACAGGAACTCAGAGGGATTTATCCGCAATAGCATAACTCCCACCGGTTGGTTATCCAGTCCCTGGCGGATAAATAAAGGAGCCAGAATATCCATGTGAATATCCTGGCTGTTTTTCCCATAATGAAGATCGGAAGCGAGCACCTTGTTGGTATGGAGAGCCTCAAGAGCCAGTTTTTTTATGTGAGATCTTATCTTTGAAAGCCCCTCAGGAACTGACAACTTTTCATTTCCCTGGGTGTCCAGTAATATGACTCCTTGGTAGCCGTAAGCCTTTTCTAATGAGGCCATTCTGTTAATAATTGTATTTTTGAGCTGTAATGCCGATTGATCCGTGAACCACCGCTGGATAAGTAAAGCCAGTTCATGGTCCTCGGAAATAATCCTCGCATCACCCAGACGTTCCCGTCGCCAATTGATAATCAGCTCAACCTTTAACTTGGCAATGGTTTTTAGCGTTCGATATGTTTCTTTCCTGGTGACATTTTTCTGATTCTCATAATAAAAATATCCGGCAATGGCGATGACCACAGTCAAAAAGATAAAGATGGCTATTAAATGCCATGGGGTTGCTTGATCTTTGAGTCGCGGCCCACGCATAGTTTTTCTCCCAAATAAATTATAACTTAGTGTATTAATCGGTTTATTCAGGGAAATTCATTAATCTCATAAAGTGGTTTTTTGGGGGGGGTAAGGAGGTTAAAAGGAAAATCAAAATCTGATAAGTTTGTTTGGATTAGCTGTGAATTTAATGCCTGGTTCACAGGGAGGAGGAGTGATCGTCAGCTGCTATTTGCCCCTGCCATCACAAGTTACCGTTTCCGATAAGCATTTCATAGGCGGATCTTGGGTCCTCTCAATTCATCCCGAAAAACTCAGCGGCAGCGGGTTTTATTTTCGCCTTCCCTCCCGACTCAAGGTTGCCCACCGCATCCACCGCAAGTATAGTGGTCCTTCTGCAGGCATTGTGACTGGCGGAGGCGGCCCCTCATTAGGTAAAGTGCATCGAACTCTTTCACTCAAAGGTAAAACCTCTCTCTCTAAAGAGCTTGACGCAGGCCCCCACCACCTCAGGATCATACAGGATGCCCTTATTCTTGGTGATTTCCTCCAGAGCCTTCTCAACCCCCAACCCCGGTCGGTAGGGCCGGTGCGAGGCCATGGCTTCCACCACGTCGGCCACCGTCAATATCTTGGTTTCCTGGAGGATGTCAGCTTCGTGGAGCCCTTGGGGATAGCCGGAGCCATTCAGCCGCTCATGGTGCTGCAGCACGATCTGAGCCACGGGCCAGGGGAAGGAGACCATCGTCAAGATCTGATAACCTGCCTGCGCATGACCCTTAATGATACCAAATTCGGTTTCGCTCAGCTTCCCTGGTTTACTGAGGATCTCGGCCGGCACGGTTATCTTCCCGATATCGTGGAGGAAACCCGCCACCCGGAGCCCTTCGATCCGGTTCTCATCCAGGCCCATCTCTTGGGCGATGGCCAGGGCCAACTGGGTGACCCGTTGCTGATGCCCGCCGGTATAAGGGTCCCGTATTTCCACGGTAAGGGCCATGACTTGGACAACCTCGTCCATGATCTTCCGCACCCGCTCCAGGCTTTCTCGGAGTTGGGCTTCGGCTTGCCGGCGCGCCGCGCTGGTCCGCAGGGCTTTTATGCCGAAGGAGATATCGCTGGCCAGTTCCTCCAGGAGCTTGACCTCATCTGCATCAAAGGCATTCGCCTCATGAGCATCGATGGTCAGGGCCCCGATGGTCTGGTCATTCAGCCGCAGGGGGAGGCCAATGGCGGAAGCAACGCCGCGCCGGACGGCCTCCGCTTGCCAGGCAGGGGAATAGGCTTCCTCAGAAATGTCCCGCACTACACAGGTCCTGCCATTGGCGATGGCTATACCCCCAGGGGTTTGCAGGGCCTGGTCACCACCCCAAGAGAGCTTCGAGGTGTCGAAAAAACCTGCCTCAATTCCAGCCCAGGCCTCCGGCCGCACAGTCTTGGACTCATCGTCTTGGGCAAAACCCACCCAGGCCAGGCCATACCCACCCACCTCTACAATGATGCGGCAAATGTCTTGCAGAAGGGCTGTTTCCTCTACGGCCCGCACTACGACCTCGTTGCATAGGCTGAGGGTCTTGAGGGCCCGGGTGACCCGGCGCAAACTTTCCTCCGCCTGTTTCCGATCAGTGATGTCAAAGAAGATCCCGCTGACATAGTCAATCTCACCGCCGGCATCGCAGAATATCTGGCCTAAATTCTGGACCCAACGGATATCTCCGGTTTTCTTTCGAATCCGATATTCCCGCAAGTACGATTTGTCGCCTTTCAGGGCCTCGAGGAATTTAGCCTTGGCTTCCGGCAGGTCCTCCGGCAGGATTAGGTCAGACCATTTCAATTTGCGGGAGTCGAAGTCCTCCTTGGGGTAGCCGGTAATAGTTTCAAGTTTATGATCAAAGAAATCGATGCTCCAATCAGCATAGCCTTTGAAGACCACCGCGGGTATTTGATTGACCAGCAGGCGGTACTTTTGCTCGCTGTCTCGCAGGTTGCGATAGATCAACAGACTGGTCAGGGCATCGGTCAGCCGCCTGCCGATCTCCTGGAGAAGCTGCACCTCCTCCGCTGTCCAGACCCGGGGGTAAGAGCACTGGTGCAGTCCGAACATGTAGGGCTTTTCTCCCTGGGGGTAGATGGCCATCGAAATCTGGGACTGGTAGCTGAAACGCTGCGCCACCTCCGCCGCCAGCGGATGCTCGGATCCTGGACCGAAGGTCACCGGGCCACTGGCGGCCAACACGGCTTGGATCACACTGATGGCATCCGCATCCATGGGAAACTCAAGCTCCAGGGCGAAGGCGCCGGGATACTCCGGCCGGGTACGCTCCATTTGCACTCGCCACGTGGGGGCCTCCGGATCGCACGGATAGACCAGCCACGCCCGGTCGCAAGCGAAGATGGCAAGCACCGCGTCGAGAGCATTGCGCATCATCTGCTCAAGATCATTCGCCATCAGCATGGCCCGGTTGACCTGATCCATGTTTTCAAAGAACCGCAGATGTGCCAGACGCTCCTGCTCCGCCTCCTTGCGTTTGGTGATATCCATCAGCGCCGCGATATTTCCGATGACCTTGCCGTCCTCATCAAACACCGGGTCGGCGTAAATGCTGTATTCGAGCGGAGAACCATTTTTGCGCCGGCGCACCACGTCTTGTCCCTTAATTGGCTTCCCCGAGCGGATCCATTCGCGAAAACCAGCGAACTCGTCCTTGCTATCCTCAGGCACGGTTGGCAGAAAGTGTCCTATCACCTCGTCGCGGCGCCAACCCAGCATCTGCTCGGCCGCGGCATTCCAGAGGCTTTTTACCCGTCCTTCGGTATCCAGGTCGAAGATGGCGACTGGTGCGGCGTCCAGCGTGGCCCGCAGGGTTTCGTTCGCCTGGCGCAGCGCCTCCTCCGCCAGTTTGCGATCAGTGATGTCAATGCCCATCTCCAGAATTAACGGGGATCCATCGGTATCGTGCATCAGTTGGTCGTAAATTTGGTAGGTGCCTCCATCCGGACCTAACCACTCATATTTTTGAGGTGTCCCGGTCTCCAGAACTTTGTAGGCCTGGCAGTTTTCGCAAGGCTCGCTTAGTCCAAACATATATTCGTAACAACGCCTTCCCCCTGGTTCACCGAATCTCTCCTTGAAATGACGGTTGGCAAAGGCCACCTGATAATCCGGAGTCAGCAGCCCCAGATAGGCGGGCATGGTTTCCAGCATGGAAAAGAATCGCTGGCGCTCGGCTGCCACCGCCTCCTCGGCGCGTCGGCGCGCTTGATCTTCCCGGTCCCGTTGCAGCCGGGCTTGGAGGACTGGAGCGATATACCCGGCGATGGCCTCCAATTTCTCCTGGTCCCGGACACCATAGTCCGTTGACTTGTCGGCCACGACAACTTGTCCGAGGACCTCGCCTTGAAAGAGGATAGGTACTGCCAGAACCCGGTGGATGGGAACATGGCCCTCCGGCACCCGGCCAGGTTCATTGGAGTAGAAGCTGCTTTTTTCGCTAATGGCTCGGCCCCAAATGCTGTCGCCCCGGGTCTCCCGGGGGAACCGGATGGTTTTGTCGGGAACCTGGCATTTTTCCCAGACATCCCGGGTCATAGAGGGACATACCATGGTCCCATCCTCATCCAGATAGCCAAAGATTCCGTAAGCGCTATCCATGACCTCCAGGACAATCTGTAAGACTGCGCCGAACATTTCATCATTCGGGACCATGAGAAAAATATCGGCGATCCGGTTTCTAACCCCCAGCCCCTGTTCCGCCCGCAGCCGTTCGATAATCCGCCCCAACCTTTCGGCAATGGCGTCAATCAGCTGTCTTTCTTCGCCCTGGAATGGCCCCTCATCGGCCTGGGGTCTTGCCTCCAGGTAGTGGACCTGCAGCCTGCCCGCCTCTCTGCCTTCCACCTTAATGGCACTGACCAGTTTCCAGGGGGTTTCTCTAAAGTTCTTGGTTTTAAATTCTTCTCCCTCCAGGCTGATAGAGGCACCGGTGACTTCCGGGTATTGCCAGGCAGGGGGAATCAGGTCCACGACTCTCTGAAGCAGTGTTGATAAAGCAATGCCCGGTGTCCCCACCAGGTCGGCAATCCTGTAGAGGCAGCGGAGCCGCTCATCTAGTCTGATTGCCCGGCTTTGCAATGCCTCTTCGATCCCTTTGCGGTCCTGTAAGTTTCTTATCCAGTTGGTCAATCTGGCCGAGTCTGGGTCGAGTCCCAGCATGTCCTTGGGAGGGAGATAATAACTGTTGTCATAGATCTCGGTGCCTATCACCGCCATGGGGTGCGTGGTCATAACCTCTAAGAGCAGGTTCGAGGTAAAGCGTCTCCGGTCGTACTGACAGAGAGCCAGACATTGGCTGCCAGGGAAGAAGTCGTTCAGCTTCGCCTCATATTCGATCAGGCGCTCCGATCCAGGCAATTCTCGTAAGGCCCAGGACATTTCGCCGCTGGCTCGCAGGGCGCGATAGCCTTCGGCCAGAGCTTTGTCGGTCTCGGAGCGCAGGAGCTGGATCATACCGTCGGGATCAAAAACTCCCTCCCGCATATAGGCGGCATCCACTTCCAGGATTACCAACTGGCCGCTCTGCATGTAGGCATCGGCATCCACTCCGTCTTCCCGGAGATAACCCAGCACCGTCTCCCCGGTCCGGGCATCAACGATGTAGATAACCTTATCACCCGATTCCAAGCCCTGACGGAGGAAGGGAGTCAGAACGGCGCGATGTTCGGCCTCCGTCGCATAGATGAGACAGAGGTGGTCACCAGGCTGCAAGTCCTTGATTTGGCGGAGATGGTATTGCATGTTGACCTCCTTAGAAGGTCAGAAAGATAACTACTCTGGATCATTCCCCGAGGGAATCTCTATGTGTGGAAATGAGCCCGCAGGCCGCCAACATTCATAGAGTAACCGGGTCAGAACCAAGTTGCGCAGATGAGGTCATGGATACGGTCAGGTGATTTTTTCGGGCCTTGCGGGATTCGTACGGCCACGAAAACTCAATCGAAAATTGTCTCGCCTGTTCAAGACTTATCGGATTCAAAAGGGAATTTCTTGAAAATTGGCGGTGCCGCACAGGTTGAAACCGAAGATCAGTTCCAGGAAGCTTGCTTGGAAGAGTATGAGGAGAATTGTCATTCACTGCCCTCTATCAATGCTTATAAAATCCATCAAAGGGGCTTGCCGGGAGTACCGGTCTTTTTGAGAGACGGGAAGCCGATAACCTCAATTCGAGAAGCCTTTCAAGCGGCGCGCCTGAGAGCCGGTTTAGATGGTTTTAACTTTCACGACTTGCGACGACTTGCGGCATACCTTCATAAACAACCGGCGGCTTGAGGGGCACGACTATTTCAGGATCATGGCGGCCACCGGCCACAAGACCATGAGCGTTTTTAAGCGGTATAACACAGTGAGCCGGGAAGAACTCAAGGCCCTGGTGGGCGTGAAAATGGATACCATGGACACCAATATGGACACCTACCCAAAACCCGCCACAAAAAAGGGGCAAGCTTTTGGAGCCTAACCCCTTGATTTCCTTATGGTGCCGGAGGCCGGACTCGAACCGGCACAGGCTTTCACCCGGGGGATTTTGAGTCCCCTGCGTCTACCAATTCCACCACTCCGGCGGCCCACTTATTTTAAATCTCTTCAGGAGTATTTGGCAAGTAGGGAGACAAAAAAACCGGCAGAGGACTCGGATTACCTCCGGGTTTCTTGCCGGTTTTTCAGATTCTCCAGAATTTTCTCTAAGCAGGCGGCGAGGGAGCCCCGGCTCCCGGTCCGGTCTTATACCAAATTCGGTTTCTGCTGCAACAAACCAATTTGTTAACTTATGGATAATTAAAAGTCTTTTAACCGAAAACTGAAAACCGAAAACGGTCTTACTGAGGCGGACGGGAAACCGGGATCTCGGTAGGCCGCAGGGTTGGCACCGCCTTCCCTCCAGGCCCACCCACGATCCCGGGCCGGCCGTGGCCGCCAGGTTGGCCCGCACCGCTTTTGATACTCCGGGCTTCCTTGATCAGGGCCATGAGGTATATGAGATAGCGGGCCTGTTGCATCGGCGTGAGCAGGGCAGTCTCTTCGTCATCCTTGCGCTGCTGCAGGTTGAGCATCTCCAGCCGTTTGCGCTTCATGTCGGCGAGCAGGGCCTTGATTTCCGGCTCCGGCGGGGAGGGCTGACTCATGAGCTGCTGCAGGCGCTGCATATCGCTTTTCATCCCCGTGACCAGTTGGTGCCGCAACGGCTTATACCGCTCATCAATGGCCAGCAGCTGCTCCACGGTCGGCTGGTTCACTCCCAGAGCGGGGCCCAACTGGCTCCGCTTGATTTCCAGGAACCGGTCCTGAAAGCCGCCGCCGCCAAGTTCACCACCCGGCTGCCCCCAGGCCAAGCTCGCTCCGGCCAGGGTTAGCCCAAGGAACAAAGAGAGAATTCTACGCCGCATGACCCATCCTTCTTATGCTGGTGCAGTTTGTTGAGAAAGGCATTCTTTTCCTGGTCGGTCATTCCCGCCAGTTCCGCCTCCAGGTCGAACCCGGAAATATCCACTTCATCCACCGGCAAGGACGCACCTTCCTCCAGAGCCACCGTGGCAAATTGTTCCATGGGCAGGGAGGGTGCGGGGACCTCGGCCCGGGGCGCCGGCGCTCTGGGGAGAGCCTCAGCCATCTTGGCCGCGGGCTGCTGTTTGATCAGGGCCTGGTCCTGAATAGGGGCGCCGGGCCCCGTGAGCTGCACTGCCACATAGAGCAGCAGCACTGCCAGAGTAGGCGCCCCCAGGAGATAGGGCAGCCGAAACCATCGGGGGCGGACCGAGGCGGTTGGCGCCTGGCCGTCCTGGGCGGCCCGGACCAGCTTCAGGTGCAAGTCCTGGGAAAATTCGCGCCAAAATTCCGGCGCCGGGTCCGCCGGGGGAGTCGCCTCAAGGGCGGCGATCACCTCCCTGAGTTCCGCCAGTTCATGACGGCAGGCGGAGCACCGCGCCAGGTGGGACTTGAGCCAGCGCTTCCCCCAAGCGGGGAGGTCACCGTCGGGATACTCTGGCAGCCACCGATGCAGAAGGGCGCATTGCCACTTCATGGTCGTCCTCGCTCTGTAGATGTTTTTTCAGGGTCTTTAACGCCTGGCAGTAATTAACCCGGGCGGCGCCGGCGGTCCCGCCCAGGACCTGGCTGATCTCCTGATAAGACAGGCCCTGTT
>JAGVPN010000078.1 GCA_020052215.1 Syntrophobacterales bacterium | reverse complement strand
TTTTTTGTCATCCTGAACGAAGTGAAGGATCTCAACCTTCCGAAAATACGAGATTCTTCGCTGCGCTCAGAATGACAATTGTGGTCAATGAGGAGTTTTGCAAGAGCCTCTTTTGGCAATTGCTATATTACTTGTTTGACGGCAACTTTATATGAAAGTGGAGGGCAGGCGCCCTCGCCTGCCCATGGACAGCCGGGGGCGGCTGTCCTACATTTTCATGCTTCGTTGTGTCCGTTTGGTCAGCCAGACCCGGCGCAACTTGTACCTGGGGTCCTGGGGGGGCACCATCACGGCGTCTTGCCCGGCGACGGCCTCTTGGTCCGCCTCACCGCTGCCGGCGGCGATCCAGGTGCCGCCGCAGGTCTGCATCAGCGAGTCCAAGGCAATGGCCATGCCGCTGGCGGGCATGATGACCTCCACCTCGCCTCCCCGGTAGATGTGCATATAGGGTTCCCGGTTGGACACCAGGATTATCTGGTAATCGCTTAGCTTTTCCTCCACCAGAGACTTTAATCGTTGCTTATTCCAAACCATAGAGTCCCCATTACTTAAGGTTAAAGTTCGATGAGACGGCTGTCAGGGTTGTCCTGGAGGATCATCAGGGTGAGATAATCCCGGATATGCCGGGTGATCAGAAAGTGCGTCCGGACAAACTCCTTGGCGGTCTGCCCCATCCGGCGGGCCATCTCCGGGCGGTGCAGCAGGTAGCGGATGCGGAAGGCGCAGCCTTCGGGGGAACTTACCAGAAAGCCGGTGTGGTAATCCCGCAGCTGCAGGACAATGCCCCCCACCGCGCCGCCGATGACCGCTTTGCCCTTCCACATGGCCTCGGTGACCGTGAGGCCGAAGCCCTCCCGGGTGGATTTTTGCACGATGACGTCCGCGGCTCGTTGCAGGGCGTTGATCTCATGGTGCGCATCCGGGGGCAGCAACAGGATCTGGATGTCCGGTTCACCCTGGGCGGCCTCCTGCACCTGGGCCAAAATCTCGGGGCCTTCAGGATCGTCCGTGGCTTCCCCGCCGGCCAGCACCAGCTTGCAGGGCGTATGGCGCCGCACCAGGCGGAAGGCCTGGATCACCCCGATGGGGTCCTTGAAGGAGTCAAACCGTGATACTTGCAGGATCAGGGGCTTGTCTTTCTCTATCCCCAGACGGTTCAGCACCGCCTTGATTTCTTCTTCCGTCAAATCCCGGTTTTTCTCACTCAAAGGATCAATAGAAGGGCGGATGAGATACTGGGGGTGAGGCAGGTTCTGAGCGAATTGGGACATGGAAAAGACCGAGGCATCGTATTGCTTCACGATCTCCCGCAAGAACCGCCACACCGTCAGATGGGGGCGGGAGGCGTCTATGTGACAGCGCCAGACCCAACGCCGGGATTGAGGACGCAGTACTTCAATCAAGCTGGCCGGCTGAGGGTCATGCACCAGCACCACATCCGCCTCCCAGGAAAACCGCCGGGCATTCTCCAGGTTGACCTGGCGGTAATGCTCCAGCATGGCGCGAGTCAAGTTGACTTTGAAGCCTTGCAGGCCGTTGTGGAAAGCCTTGGTGACCTCAAAAAAGGCCGGATCACCCATAATGACTTCCCAATCGGTCTGAAGACCCAACTGATTCATCAGCGGCACAGCCCAGGACAGAATCTCCGCCACCCCCCCGCCAATCGCGGTGGAGTTGATATGGACAAACCGCCTCCCCTGCAAGTGCTCGGCCAGACGGTAGAGCTGGCTCACCACTTCCTCGCCCACGATGGGAGCATAATCATCCAGGGTGATCACAGAGTTCCTCCAGGTGCTGGTGGATTAACCCCAAGAGGGTCTCCCGCAATTCGTTCAGGTTGTAGAAATAGATATCAACGTCGCGGATGGCCTTGACCAGCTCCGGCAAGCCGAAGTTGGTCTCAATCCAGAAAGAGAAATCGTCGCCTTTCAGTTCCCCCAGGCGCCAGCGGGCTTCG
Source organism: Syntrophobacterales bacterium (assembly GCA_020052215.1). Classification (GTDB taxonomy): domain Bacteria; phylum Desulfobacterota; class Desulfobaccia; order Desulfobaccales; family 0-14-0-80-60-11; genus 0-14-0-80-60-11. The sequence goes on along the minus strand of JAGVPN010000078.1, from coordinate 4,895 downwards.
AAGAAGTGGTAATAGATGGAATCCATCCCCACTTGGGTGAGGGCCTCACAGAATTCCTTCAAGGTGCGGGCTGATATCAGGGAATGCATCACCACCACCGAGGCCTGGCAGAAGTGAAACTCAAAGCCAGGCCGGGCCCAAGGGACGGAGGGCAGGTCCCACAGGTACTCCTCCAGGAGATCCGCCACCGCCTGACGGACCAGCCCCAGGTTTTGATATTCGAAGGGATCGAAGGAGCTGAGCTTCTCCGCCAGCTTGTTATCCTGCAGGGCGTTGGCCGCCCAGAGGGCGAAGTCGTTGGGATATTCCACCGTTGGTTGCCCCAGGGCCAGACGGGATTGGATCAGATGATAGAAGAGCACTGATTCATCTATTTCACGTAAGCCCTGTAACAGTTCCCTCAGGTTCACCACCTTTTTGCCCAGGGGCATGGCCATCAGGAAACACTCTTGGAACCAGAAGGGATCTTCGGCTACCTGCTCCAATTTCTTCGCCATTAAAAGTCCTCCAATGGTGCGGCGAGAAGGGATAAGAAATGCCTTACTGCCTTGGTATCCGGAAGGTAATAAGATGCCGCGGTTTCGGCGCCGGGGCGGCCCACTTTGATGGTCAGCCCCTGGCCTTGCAGAATGCAGAAAGCGCTTTCGTCAGTAATATCGTCCCCTAAATATACCGGGAAAACCCCGGAAAATCCAGATAATAACAATATTCGCTGTATTGCCGCACCCTTATTGACGCCGTGCGGCAAGATTTCCAGCACCTTTTTCCCGGCCAGCACCTGGAAACCTCCCTTCTGCCGCAGCTGCTCCTGCCATTTCTCTAATATTTCAATGAATTCATACGCATGTTCTGCCGCCACCTGCCTATAGTGGAGAGCAAACCCCTGCGGCTTGTTCTCAATCCACCATCCCCGGAACGGCTGTAGGACCGCAGCCAACCGGCTGCGCCACCGGGAAAGCTCCTCAGGGTTGACGGCGGCAACCGGCAAGGAATAGGGGCGTCCGGCAATGAAGGCCTCCCCGCCGTGGGACCCCAGAAAGTTCAGACCCGGGACGGGCAGCAGTTCCTCTAAGTCTCTCAAGGGGCGACCCGACACCACCATCAGCTTCAGGTTCCCCTGAGCCGTAAGCCGCCTCAGCAACTCCAGCAGCTCCGGAGTGGGCCGGGCCAGCTCCGGCCGGGGCGCGATATCCACGAGGGTGCCGTCATAGTCCAGAAACAGGAGCAGCGGCCGCCCCTGTCGACGTGCCTGCTGCACCAACCTGAGGGAGGTCTGACAGTCGATCATAGCCGATAGATACTTGCGCAGCGTAAGGTTAGGTGAAAATTAAGCATAGGACAGAATCTTCCTTCGCCTCGCCCACTTGCCGATCTCCACGGCGATGATGGCGGCGACTGAGGAACACCGTCGGGGCGGCGCCACTCAAGTGGTTTGCCCATACTCCTCCTGTCCTTCGCCCATGAGCAACGCCACGGGAAAGCTGAGTAATATATCTCCGACCGACAGTGCCTGGCCCGCAGCAAGCACCTCGCCCGTGATCACATTCCGCCAGGCAGCCGGCGCCCCGTCAGGCATGATCACTTCGGTGTCCTGCCATACTTGTCTTCCCAGAGGAAAATCTCCCTCTTGAACCAGGTGGCTGAGAAACCTCGGAGCCATGACCAGGCCCCATTGCCGATGATACCTCCAGGCAAAGGCGATGACATGACTCCTGAATCTTCCCGCCGACTCCAGGGGCAGATAAGCGCCGGAACGGAAGATGTCTCGATGGGCTTTTTTGGCTTGGAGCGCCCGATAAATGAGAAAGAGTTTAATCTTGCCGTCCTCTGGCGTGGAAAGGAGATTTTGGACCAGTCGGCCAATATCAGCCTCATCCGGTTCACGGATGCTATCCAACATGGTGCGCCTTTTGTCAAAATCCACCGGCCGGCGATTGTCAGGATCCACCAGGCTCAGGTCCCAGAGTTCAGATCCCTGATAGAAATCCGGCACCCCGGGTGAGGTAATCTTGATCAAGGTTTGCGAGAGGGAGTTGAGTATCCCGTAGTGCGAAACTCTCCGGCAAAACGGGATAAATTCTTTCAGGAAGATGTTGGCTTCGGAGCGGGCCAGGATTTTCTCAGCGAATGAGACGTAAGCGTCTTCATACTCAGTGTCGGGCTTCAACCAGGCGGTATGGACTTTGGCTTCCCGGACCGCTTTGACAATATAGCTCTTAATTCTTGCCATGAACTCGGGATACTCGGCATCTGCAAATGGCCAGGCGCCAATCAGCGTCTGGTATAAAAAATACTCGTCGTTTCTATCCGGAACGGCTAAGCCGCGCAGGCGCTTTTTTTTGCCCCGGTTTAGCTTGATCCAGGTCCGGAGGTTTTTTAGCCACTCGTCCGGCACCTCGGACAACACATTGATTCTGGCGCGCCCGTCTTCGCCTCTTTTGGTGTCGTGAGTCGAGGTTGCATTCAAGGAATCCGGCCACAAGTCTCTTTTCTTGGTGTTGAAGTGGTGGAATTCTTCCAGCGAGCAGCCGAAGTGACCCGGCCGTCCACCTACCTCATTGAGTGACAAGAGCCGGTTGTACACATAATGGGTGGTATCTTCGACGCCCTTCGCCATTACTGGCCCGGTAAGTTGCTGAAACCTCATGACAAAGTGTAGCCAGTCCCGTTTCTCTTCTTCAGAAACATAATCGGGAAAGTCCAATAGAAGGAATCGTCGTACGAAGGTAAATCCATGTAAGAGGGCGGGGAAATTGGCTCTGGCCCGGTCCACCGCGGCCAAAATGTGCTTCCGGTCGTTGTCCGAGACCACCACCTGGCTGATGTAGGTCCGGTATACGGGAAACACTGCCAGGACTTCGGTCAAGGCTCTCTGCAGCGCCGTAAGAGTTATGTCGCTTCCATGGCGGTCCCGGCTGGAGATCTTCTTCAGGAGCTGGGCGAGGTTGTGGACGTCGCTCGCCATATCTTCCTGAATTATCAGCTTTTTGTTGTCGTGCACGACCTCTTCATAAGGTCTCTTTAAGCCAGTTACGCTGGCATAGATTCTGCTAAAAGCTCGCTTATTTTCCTTTTGGCAAAACAACTCATTGACATAATTTATAAAATCATAGCCGGTGGTTCCCTGGACCGGCCAAGCAGGTGGCAGGTCTTCCTGAAGATTGAGTATTTTTTCAACCATGATATAGGTTGCCGGGGCTTTTTCTCTCACCTTTTGCAGATAGCTTGCCGGATCATACAGCCCATCAACATGATCAATTCTTAAACCGGTGACCACACGTTTGGCAATCAGATCGAAAATCAGGCCGTGCGTGTAGTTTAGAACATGCTCGTCTTCCACTCTTAGTGAAATTAGCCCATTAACACAAAAGAAGCGGCGATAATTTATTTCTTCCGCGGCCACTTTCCAAAATGAAAGCCTGAAGACTTGTTGGGAAAGAAGGTCATCAAGAAAATTAAAACTCTCGGCCTTCTCCTTTTCACCATTGAAGGTCCGCACGTTTTCATCGACAAATGCCTTGATGACGGCGTTGCTGTTGTAGGCTTCCCACAAGGTGTGTTGGATAAATTTTATCTGGTTATTGCGCTCCTCCGGTTCATCGCTCGAAGAGAGCGACTTCAAGACATAGAGGATACCTAAAAGTTTGATATAGTCGGGATCGTCTTCGGCAACTTTCTTTTTTAACTGGGAAAAGTTGTTGAAAAGATTGAGATAAGATTCGATGCGCAACGGCAAGGCGAGGTTGAAGTAAGCCACCTTGAAGCCATCAGGACCGTATTGGAGGGCGATCTCTCCGTCTTCGAGACACTCCCCATAGAACCTGCCCAAAAAAGGGGCCAGAATTCGCTTGTTGAGGCTGGCGGCCGGATAATCCCAATCTACGTCGAAAAACTGAAAGTAGCTGGAGCTGGAGCCATTCTCCAAAATATCCATCAGCATGCGATTTTCCGAATCTATCGCCATGTGATTCGGGACAATATCCTGAATCAACCCCATATGGTAAGCTTTTAGTTCCGCGGCCAGCCCCTCCAAGTCAGAGAGCCCCCCCAACTCAGGATTCAGGTGATTGGGGTCAACCACATCATAGCCGTGGGTGCTGCCCTTGACGGCCTTGAATATGGGAGAAGCGTACAGGTCGGATATACCCAGGTCCGCCAGATAGGCAATGACCGGCTGCGCATTCTTAAATCCGAACGCCGGATTGAATTGAATCCGATAGGTCGCGGTTGGCACATTCATGAGAGACTTCCCGGTCTTCTATCCCTTTGCAGGTTTGCTGTTTACGGGGCATACGGGCACCCGTAGTAAAAAATTCTCAGCCAAAACCGTGTAATGGCGTAGCCATTCTGACGCGTTTTGGTCGCCCAGGCCGGCCTTCTCCGTGAAGTTGGGACAGTTGGCGTGAAGGATCTTGTAGCAGATGTTTTGGGTTTTCCAGAGATTAACCTCGAACGGCAAGGTCCGGACCAGTTGTGCCGCCTTATTCAACCTCTCCAGGCGAGCCAGGTCGTCAGGTTGCTCGAAAAGCTGTTCGGCCAGACTCTCAATGTTGACGGCCAGTAACAAGCCTAGGGCCGTCGCATCCAGAGTGGTGCCGGCCAAACGAGCTTCTTCCAGAAGAGGCCTGACGACTTCGGGGTCAAGCCCCTCCCCGTGAAGCACCCTGCGAAGCTTGGCATTCAGGCACAAGTCCGCGGCGACCGACAGGACTTGGGGCCGTGGCGTGCCGGACCCGGTCAGAAAGCGAATCAAGGGAGCATGATGCTCATAAATCGAGCTATATGCAGCTTCAGCCTCTCTCAGAGTCGGCCCCATGATGATGTTCAGGACTTTTCGCCGTTCATCGGCAAACAACGAGGTCAGAGAGTACGTGGACGTCCCGAAGTATTTACCC
>JAGVPN010000502.1 GCA_020052215.1 Syntrophobacterales bacterium | reverse complement strand
TGAACCGGCACCCTATCAAGCTATGATCGAAACGGTTAAAAGCAAAAAGTGCTTACACAAGATATAGTGGTAACTGGAGTCAATTGAATACCCCCAATAAAGAAATATTTGATAGGCTGGTAGCAGCCAAAGAGGAAATTGAGCAAAGTTTTGATGGCCCCTTGGAATGGGAGCGGATGGATGAAAAGCGAGCCTGCCGTATCAAAAAAGACCTAAGCCAGGGCGGCTATCGTGATGACGAGCAAACCTGGCCCCAGATTCACGAGACGATGGTAAATGCCATGATCCGCCTACATAAAGCCCTTAGTCCCCACATTCAATATCTCAGGAAATAGAGCTTATGGCTGCGGCGGGCGAGGACGCCCGCCCCACTGGACTTTTCATAATTTACGGGTGGGCCACAGGCCCATGAATGACCGCCCCCCACCGTCCCTAAAAATCCACGTACTCGCCCCGCTTCAGGCCCCGGAGGTGACAGGCGTCGTTTAAACCCATGAGGTGCCAGGTGTCCCCCACCCGGTTGAACCGGTTAATCGCGGTGGTGTCCTGGCCGATGCGCCAGAAGTTGGAGTTGTCCAGGCCGATGAAGGCCGCGATGAGCACCTTGTTCACCGCCCGGTGGGCCGCCAGCAGGACAATTTGACCGGGGTGGCGTCGCACCACTTCCTCCACCGCCGCCAGGGCCCGATCCCGCACTTCGTCCAGGGTTTCGCCCCCGGGGAACCGCACGGTGGCCGGCGCGGTTTCCCACTGGCGGTAGATCTCGGCATAGGTGACCTTGACTTCCGCCAAGGGCAGGCCTTCCCAATCGCCATAGCACAGGTCGGTGAGTCCCGGCAGGTCCGTAACCGATAGATTATGGTGACGGGCAATGGCGTGGGCGGTGTCCCGGGCCCGGGACAGCGGCGAACAATACGCGGCGTGGATGGTCTCGCCTTTGAGCCACTCCCCCGCCAGTCGGGCCTCCTCCCGGCCCTGGTCGTTTAAGGGGATGTCCCTGGAGCCCCGAAAGATCTTGTCCAGGTTCCAGGGGGTTTGGCCGTGGCGCACCAGGATGATTTGGGTCATTGGTGGTCTTCCTCATTTCAGGTCAGGATGGCAGGGAACGTCTTGATTACCCCTTAACTACCATCTTAACGCCAAAAAAACCAGGGGCCATGATCTCCGGCCCCTGTTTTCGTGAGAGAAGTATTGAAATTAATTCAAGAAACGATCATCCAATTCTTCTCAAAGGTATTGTCATCCAGGCCGTATAAAAACCCCATGGTTTTTCCCAGCCCCGGCTCCACTCCCAACTGAACCCTCCAGAAGGAGAGATAAATGGCGTAATCCCACCGGGGTTCTTTGGTTTTCGGGTCTTCTCCCAGGGACCGCCAGGTCTCCCGTTTCTCCATGATCCGCCAGATGGTGTTATATTTTTTGCTCCGAACCAGTTGCCCTACGTTTGGGAGCCCCTTGCGCTGCATGATTTTTTCGTATTCTTTCATGGTCGCCTCCGGGGAAATCAGGTCAATGGGTGCATAACGGTTTTACGTGAAAGCGCCGATCAGTTCACCATATCCCAGTTAAGCGCGAAGGTATTGTCATACAGCGTATACTCATAGCCCATCATTTTGCCCACCCCGGGCCGCTCTCCCTCCTTGACCCGCCAATACAGCAGATAAATGGCCGGGACCATGCGGGGCTCGCCGGTCTTGGGGTCAGGCTCGATATTGGCCCAAACTTCTTTTTTCTCCATGACCCGCCAGACCGTGCCATATTTCTTGTTGCGCACCTGCTGCCCAACCTCGGGCAATCCCTTTTCCCGGATGATCTTCTCAAAGTCTTTCATCGCCGCCTCCTCTTGAGGTGATGGGGGTTTGTATTTAAGGTAAGATTATTCTTACCCAAGTCAAGCCTAACCTCCTTTTTTCACAAATACTTTCAATAATTACCCCGAAGTTAAGCGATCAGGTCAAGGTGTTGTCAATCTGCTCCTTTAAAGCGAATAATTTTGATTCGGCCTGAAGGATTTCGGTCAATCTTTGATCTATCTGCCCCATTCTATCGGCGGTAGTCTGGGCGCTGGTCTGTTTTTGGGTCAAAGCCCGGTCCAGGGCCTGCCGGATGCTTTGCGTGGTGGCGTCGATCTTGGCGAGCCAGGTCTGGCGGAAATCTCGGGCGATTTCCTGAAGCCGCTGATGAAAATCGTAGCGCAGGCGCCCGCAATGCTTATCCACCAATTCGCCGACATTTTCCAAGAGCTTTTTTAAGAGCAAGCCTTTAGTCAAGGCCCGGGGCAGGAGGGAGGTTACGGTCATCTGGAGAATCTCTAAGCCCACCGGTTCATCCTTAAATTTAAACCAGAATTGGCGCAGATCGGGGAAAGCTTCCTCCGCCGCAAAACCTCTGAGAGAAAAATCAAAGATACGGGCGGTCAACTGGGTCAAACGCTCCAGGATGGCATTGATGCGGGTGGCGAAATCCTGGTGGGTATCGGCCAATTTCTGGGAGAGTTTCTCGATTTCCTGGCGTCGCCAGGTGGTGAATACCTCCCGCAAGGCGGCAAACAGACTTTCTTCCGTTTCCTTGCGCAAATCTCCGGCAGCCTGGTTTTTCTGCTGGAATACCCCTTCCATCTTCCGGCGCAGATTGATGATGGTCTCTTGCTTGAAGGCGTTGAGGTCCGTTTCTATTTCGCCGATAACGCCCTTGATCCGACCATCCAGCAGCAGCAAAGACAGTTCCCGTTCTTTTTCCAGGCCCTGCAATTCCTGGTTGAAACGGGCGATCTTTTCCGCCAATTCTTTGAGCGGCATGGCACTGGCCTGGCGTTCCACCTTAAGGGCCAGGGTCGAATCGGTGATGGTCTTAAGGGCGCCGCTGAGGCAAGAAATCAACAGCACCCGGCCTTTTTCTTTATAGAGAAACTGCCGTAAATGATTTTCAAACTCGGGGAGCAGACTGGCTTTAAGAAGTTCGGGGTGTCTTTTGACCTTACCGTCCAGCGCCAGTTTAGCCGCCAGGGGGAAGATCATGACGTGCTCGGTGGCTAAATTGGCTTGCAGCATCTGGGTGGTGAATTCTAAAACCTCTTGGCGCTGAGCCTCTTCCACGTAATCGACTTTATTAAGGACCACGAATAATTTATGGACATACTCGCGGATATCCTTGAGAAACTCCTGCTCTGCGGCAGACAGCGGCGGGTCAACGGTGACCACAAAAATGGCCGCATCCACCTGGGGAAGATAATTATAGGCCACTTCGGTGTTATGGCAATAGACCGAGCCGACCCCGGGAGTGTCGATGATCCGCACCCCATCCTTCAAATAATCCGAGGGATAGGTGATAGCTACTTCCCTTACCCCCTTCTGATTGTGCGGATTGCCTTTCTCGGTGATATACTCCACTAATTCCGGCTGGGAGATTTTTTGCCGCTCTCCATTGTGAAACAGGACCTCGATATTTAAGTGCTCGCCGTATCCCAAGACGGTGACTACCGAGGTCAGGGGGACAATGGCAGTCGGCAACAGCGGCTCGCCCAGGAGGGCATTGATCAGCGTGCTCTTGCCCCGTTTGAAAGCTCCCAGGACCACCAAATTAAAGCGATTTTCCCGCAGCTTGTCGATAAGCCGGGCCAGGTTCGACCCTTGCAGTTCCGGCAGCCCGGCTAATTGGCTCAACTCTTTTTCCAAATCTTCTTTCAGGTCCCGGTAAACCCCCATTGCTTCTCCTTGCGGTTGGGCAAAAAAAAACTTCTGCCCCTTAAATGGACAGAAGTCATCAGCCCACCTGGCACCCGCGGGCAATTAAGGCGGACTTCATCGCCTTCTCTAAGTTAAAATTATCGCTCGGAAACCGACCATATGTCAACTTTAAAAGAGACCTCTCCAGAAATTCTGCTTTGTGCAAATTTTTCTTGACCAATCAGGACAAGCGGAGTTAAGGTTAGTTAAAATTAGGCGATGGAGTCCGCCGGGGTGGAGGATAGTCTGCCCGAACCGTGATGACACTGATGGCTCCTGATCTCACCGGGTGTGGGTCAGGGCCTTTTTTTATTCACCACCCCGCATCGGTTTCAGGAGAATAAAGTGGAGCAAGTCTGGTACACCGCGGCGGCCTGGATGGGCCTGGCCCTTCTGGCCAGCCTCATCTCCATCCGCATCGGCATTTCCGTGGCCCTGGTGGAGATTTTTCTGGGCTTAGTGGCCGGCAACCTGGGAACGTACTTCGGTTCCGCCCTCTTCCAACCCAATGCCTGGATAAACTTCCTGGCGGGCTTTGCCTCGGTGGTTCTGACCTTCCTGGCCGGCGCCGAGATCGAGCCGGAGGCCTTCCGGCGGCAGCTGAAACCTACCCTGGCCATCGGCATTCTTTCTTTCCTGCTGCCGTTTCTGGGGGCCTGGGCTTACGCCTACTGGGTCAGCGGCTGGACCTGGCAGGCCTCCCAGATCGCCGGCATCGCCCTGTCCACCACCTCCATGGCCGTGGTCTATGCGGTGATGGGGAGACGGGTCTGAACGAAACGGACCTGGGTAAGCTCATCCTGGCCGCCTGCTTCATCACCGACCTGGGCACCGTCCTGGCCCTGGGGTTGATCTTTGCCAACTACGATTACTGGCTGCTGATTTTCACCCTGGTTACCGCGGTGGTCCTGTGGCGCCTACCGGCCGCCACCCGCTGGATGTTAGCCAGGTGGGGAGGCCGGGTAAGTGAACCGGAGATCAAGTTCATCTTCCTGATCCTCTGCGCCCTGGGCGGTCTGGCGGTCACCGCCCGGAGCGAAGCCGTGCTCCCCGCCTATCTATTCGGCATGGTGGTGGCCGGCATCTTTGTCCACAACAAGCTCCTCATCTTGCGCATGCGCTCCATTACCTTCGCTCTTTTGACCCCCTTCTTCTTCATCAAGGCCGGCACCCTGATTTCGCTGCCGGCGCTCTTGGCCAGCCTGGGCCTCCTGGTGGCCCTGTTCTGGGTGAAGATGATCACCAAGGTCATCGGCGTCTGGCCCATGTGCAGAATCTTCAAGATGCCGCTCCGGGAGAGCAATTATACTACTTTGATGATGGCCACCGGTCTCACCTTCGGCAGCATTTCGGCCCTGTTCGGCTATAACTACGGCTACATCAATCAGGACCAGTATTCCATCCTGGTGACGGTGGTCATTGCCTCGGCGGTGATTCCCACCATCATCGCCCAGGTCTTTTTTCAGCCCCGGGAAGTGGGTTCCCTGGGGGAGGCTGAGGTGGGGTACGAAGGCAGCGCCGACCACTTTTTGCATAACGTGGAAGAGTGAAAGGGAGGTTAGGAGATGTTCCGGAAAATCTTGCTGGCGTATGACGGCTCCGAGGGCGCCAACCGGGCCCTGGCGGTAGGGATTGATCTGGCTAAAATTCACGGCGCCGAACTCTGGGCCGTGGCGGTGCAGGAAAAACTGCCCCGCTTCAGCGGCACCATTGATGAGGTCAAGGAAGAAAAGCAGTTTGCCAACGACCAATATGGCAAGCTGCTGGAGGCCGCCAAAGCGAAGGCGAAGGAAGCCGGGATAGAGCTCAAGACCCTCATGCGGCCCGGCCACCCGGCCCAGACCATTGTGGCGGTGGCGAAGGAAGGCAAGTTCGACCTGGTATTGGTGGGCCACACCGGCCTTTCCGGGGTCTGGGCGGCTTTCTTAGGCACCACCGCCGAAAAAGTGAGCCGCCATGCCCCGTGCAGTGTCCTCATTGTGCGCTAAGACTTGGGGGTCCGGTGCCGGGACTTCCTCCAACTTTACCGGGCCTTGGGCGTTTTTAGGAATTACCGTCAATGCCCCTGAGGGACCTTAATAAAGCCGCGGCCTGGCGGTTCATCATCTTGCTGGGGGTGGTCAGTCTCTTCAGCGACATGACCTATGAAGGGGCCCGGAGTATCAGCGGCCCCTTTCTGGGGACTCTCAAGGCCAGCGCCGTGGTGGTGGGCGTGGTGGCGGGCCTGGGGGAGTTCCTGGGCTACGCCCTGCGACTGGGCTCCGGCTATCTCACCGATCGCCTGGGGCGCTATTGGCTCATCACCTTTGCCGGCTATGCCCTGAACCTCTTGGCCATACCTCTTCTGGCCCTGGCGGGGAGTTGGGAAATTGCCGTGGGGCTGCTGATGCTGGAGCGCATCGGCAAGGCCATCCGCACCCCGGCCCGGGACGCCATGCTCTCCCACGCCACTGCCTCCGTGGGCCGGGGCTGGGGCTTCGGTTTTCATGAAGCCATGGACCAGATCGGCGCGGTCGCCGGACCGCTCATCGTAGCCGCGGTCTTATATTACCGCGGTGGGTACCGGGAAGGGTTTGCCGTTCTCTTGCTGCCGGCCGTCTTGGCGCTGGTGGTGATTACCGTGGCGGCCCGTTTCTATCCCCACCCCCAGCACCTAGAGGTGAGCGCCCCGGCGCTCACCACCACCACCGGGTTCACCCGCCCTTACTGGCTCTATGTCGTGGCGGTGGGATTGCTGGGCGCGGGCTATGCCGACTTTCCCTTGATCGCCTATCACTTCGGCAAAACCGCGCTGCTGCCTTCAGAATGGATACCGTTATTTTATGCCGTTGCCATGGGGGTGGACGCGGTGGCCGCCCTGGTCTTGGGACGTCTGTTTGACCGCCTGGGAATGCCGGTCATCGTTGTAACTGCGGTCCTGTCGGCCTGTTTTGCTCCCCTGGTTTTTTGGGGAGGCTTTAAGCTCGCCCTGTTGGGCATGGTCCTCTGGGGGATCGGCATGGGGTCACTGGAGTCCATCATCAAGGCGGCCCTGGCGGACCTGGTGCCCCGGGACCGCCGGGCCACCGGTTACGGCCTCTTCAACGCCGGCTTCGGCCTGTTCTGGTTCCTGGGCAGCGCCCTCATGGGATTGCTTTATGAGTTTTCCCTGGTGGCCCTGGTGGCCTTTTCGGTAACGGCCCAACTCCTGGCTATTCCCTTCTTTCTGGCGGTCACCAGGAAAGTGGGACTCCAACCCCTCTGACCCGGAGTGCCAGGGAACCGCGGGAAAGGCTGCCTGGACCAGGGACCGGCAAGACCGTCCAACCCCTTGACAAACTTGCCGCGCCTGGGTATATAAAAAGGTGCGTTTGGGGGATCGTCTAACGGCAGGACTGCAGCCTCTGGAGTTGCCTATCAAGGTTCGAATCCTTGTCCCCCAGCCAAATTGACTTCACAATCCCCGGTAGCTCAGCTGGTAGAGCGGGTGGCTGTTAACCACCTTGTCGGCGGTTCGAGTCCGTCCCGGGGAGCCATGAAATTTAAAACCCCTTGATTTTTCAAGGGGTTTTTTTATTTGCCTTAGGGTTAAACAGTGCACTATAATTTGTTCATTGTCCCAAAGGGGGCGGCTTCAGGAGCTTAATCTACTATGAGCCACAACCTGCTTGTCCTCCAAACTATATTAGCCTTTGCCTTCCTGGTCCTGGTTTGTTTGCTGTTAAAAAGATTTGAGGTCATCCGGGAGGAGCATGGCCCCTTATTTGCCCGCCTAGTGACCGAGGTGGCGTTGCCCGCAGTGATTTTTTCCCAATTGGCTACGCACCAGATAAACCGCCGCCAATTACTGCTGATCGTTGCCATGATAGTTACGGGCTGTGTTTCCCTGGGGATGGCTTGGTTAGCAGGAAAGATTTTAAAGGAACCTCGAACTCATGTCGGCGCCCTGATGCTCTCTTCCTCCTTCAGCTCCTCCGCCCTGATCGGTTATCCCTTGATCCAGTATGCCTTCCCTCACAACCCCGAGGCTTTAACTGATGCCATTTTGCTGAGCGAACTGGGGGTGGGGTTGCCGCTGTTTACCATCTGTGTCGTGGTGGCTATGTACTTTGGCGAGGGAATGGGGGAGCCCAGGTCCATTTTCCAGTCATTGCGGGATTACTTGCGCTCCCCGATTTTCGTGGCCCTGGTGGCCGGGTTGCTGGTTTCGCCCCTGGGTCTTGACCCCCAGCAGCCTTTTTTAGCGCCCTTCTTTAAGACATTCGACATGATCAGGGATGCCCTGCCCCTTCTTTCTTGCCTAATCTTGGGAATTCAACTGAAGTATCCCCGCGTCCGGGTACTAGCCCCCTTAATCGTCATGTCGGCTCTGATTCAATTGGTCTTCCAACCCTGGCTGTGTAACGTGCAGGCCTCCTGGTACCAACTCTCCTTGGAGCAGCGTCAAGTCCTGGTGCTGGAAAGCGGGATGCCATCGGCCATTTTGCCTTTGGTATTTGCGACTCGCTACCATTGCGCTCCGGAAATTTGCGCGAGCCTGACCTTCTTTAACATTCTCGCCAGCGTGATAACCCTGCCATCAGTTTTTGCCGCGCTGGGTGGCTAGGCCCAGGCGAAGAATTCCAAACGTATCTCCTCGTCAGGAGTCACCAACCAGGTTCGAAATGAGTCCACGAAGGGGAGCCATAACTTTTGGTCATGGCCCGGCAGCAGAGCCCGCCCCCTGATTCCGGAGCTTCCCGTCAGCCGCGGCGGCTAATATCGGGAGCCGCCCTCCACGTTTTGGATGATGGAGGCGGCCTCTAATCTCAGGGCCCGGTACTGGTTGGTAATAATGTTGAGATTAGACAGCTTGCCTTCCACGTCATTGAGCGCCATGACCTCGGCGTCAATTTGATGGCGAATGGCGCGACGCCTATCGCCGCAGTCGATCTCCCGGGGCACCCGATCTTTCAGGATCTGCACCTGAGTGAGGGCGTCACCACATAACCGGATGGCGATGCTTAATTTTTCGTCCGCCAGCGCCAGCCTTGGGTTTCTCTGGGTTCTGGCCCGGTCTTGTTGGAGCCCTGCCATATCTTCATAAAGCGTCTTTTCAAACCAGGCGATCCGCTCCTTTACCCGGGCCGTGCGAGCATCAAAGTCATAGCACATCCGGTCCGTGCGCCCTGCCATGGCGGTGCTCGCCAGCAAAGGGCTGAGGCAGAGAAAAACCGCCACCCACATTAACTTTTTCATCTCGTCCTCCTGTTGGCATTGATGGATTTACCGCAGTTCAGGTCCCCTGGTGCACATAACCATATAGGGATGGATGCTCATGGTCAATTTTTTTTAGGGACGCCCGTGAGCCTAAATCAAGCCGCCCAGTGGAAGACGACGGCCCTTGACGATGGCCGCCCTACAAGTTATATGAAGTTAAACATCAACTCACCTCCTTGCAAGAGAGAGCTGCCTGATGGTAATTTCTGGTCCGAGCAACCGGGAGCGGCGCACGGTGAAACGTATTTTCATAGTCACGCTATTATTGGGGTTGATGAGCCCTGCAGCCTGTGGGTCACTTTGGCCGGGCCAGGAGAAACCGCAAAATGAGATAAAGCTGGCGGGGCACATCCAGGTGACCGAAACGGATCTGGCGTTTCAGGTCCCCGGCCGGATAGAGACCATCTCGGTGGAACCGGGAGATGACGTCAAGGCCGGCCAGGCGGTGGCCAAGCTGGATGACCAGGTTTTACGCCATGAGGTGGATGCAGCGCAGGGGGTATGGGAAGCCGCAGACGCAACGCCCGGCCCCAAGAAGCTCAAAGATGCGGAACTCCGGCAGGCGAGGGCGGCTTTGGCATTAGCCCGGCTGCGTTTGAGTTACGCCACCTTGATATCCCCGGTGAGCGGCCTGGTCCTGGCGAGGTCAGCCAATCCCGGAGAATTGGCCGCGGTGGGCGCCACCATCATCACCCTGGGTGATCTGGACAACGTCTGGTTTGAGGGATATCTGCCGGAAAGAGACCTGGGGAAGGTGCGCTACGGCCAGAACGCGGCCATCAGCATCGATGGTGGTTCCGGGGAAAAATATTCCGGCACCATATCGTACATTTCTGCGAAAGCCGAGTTTACCCCGAAAACGGTGGAGACCTACCGGGAGCGGGTAACCATGGTCTATCGCATCCGGATTAAATTGCCCAATCCCCAGCGAGCGTTGAAAGTAGGCATGCCCGCCGAGGCAGTCATCTCCCTTGCTAAGCCATAATCCTGAAATTTGCCTTCAAGCCACCGGATTGACCAAGCGTTTCGGGCCGCGGGTGGCGGTGGACCGCCTCGACCTGGAAGTATTCCGGGGGGAGGTCTTTGCCCTCCTGGGACCGGATGGCGCCGGCAAGACCACCACCATGCGGATGCTGAGCGGCATTTTGAAACAGGACGAAGGCCAGGCCCGGTTATGGGAATTTGATACCTTGCGGCATACCAGGCAGATGAAGGAGCGCCTGGGTTACCTGCCCCAAAGCTTCGGCCTCTATGACGACCTCACCGTCGCGGAAAACCTGATTTTTTATGCTGATCTCTGCGGGGTGCCCCGGGCCCAGCGGCGGCAACGCCTGCCGGAGTTGCTGGCTTTCGCCAATCTCACTCCTTTCCAGGACCGCCTGGCCGCCAAGCTTTCCGGGGGGATGCGCCAGAAATTGGGCTTGATCTGCACCCTGATACACCGGCCCCGCTTGCTCCTTTTGGATGAGCCAACCACGGGCATGGACCCGGTCTCCCGTCAGGAATTCTGGTTTATCCTGCATGAACTCCTGAAAACCGACGTCACCATTTTTCTGGCCACCCCCGACATGGATGAAGCGGAACGGGCCCATCGGGTGGGTTTGATGCATCAGGGCCGACTCCTGGTGGCCGAAAGCCCCCAGGTCCTCAAAGAGGCCTTTGCCGGAGAATTGCTGGAGTTGCGGACTCCGGACCTGCGGGCGGCCCGGAGGATTCTCACCGGCCAACCTTACCTCCGCCAGGTACTGGCCATGGGTGACCGGATAGTGCTCACCGTGGACCGGGCCGAGGCGGCGATGGACCTCATTGAACAGACCCTCCGCCAGGCCGGGGTCGCCAAGGTGCAGATTTCCGAGACTGAACCCGGACTGGAAGATATTTTTATCCAGATTATGCGCCGACAAGAGGGCGATGGGTACTGACTTTGCCATCGAGGTGAAGAACCTCACCCGTGATTTCGGGGACTTCCGGGCCGTGGATGACCTCAGTTTCCAGGTGCGCCGGGGCGAGATCTTCGGCTTTTTAGGGCCCAATGGGGCGGGGAAATCCACCACGATTCACCTGCTCACCGGGTTGCTGCAACCCACCTCCGGTTCCGGCCAGGTGGCGGGATTGGACCTGGCCCGCGATGCCACGCGGATCAAGCGGCAAATCGGTTATATGTCGCAACGCTTCTCCCTCTATGAAGACTTGACGGTGGAGGAGAACCTGCGGTTTTTCGGCGGTATTTATGGACTGTCGCCTGCCAGAAGCCGGAAGCGCGCCCAAGAACTGTTGAGCCTGATGGATTTGTGGGAGAGACGCCGCGACCTGACCCGGCACCTGGCCAAGGGCTTGCGGCAGCGGCTGGCCCTGGCTTCGGCCATCATCCATGAACCCGCCATCCTCTTTTTGGACGAACCCACCAGCGGGGTCGACCCGGTGTCCCGGCGGAATTTCTGGGACCTGATCTATGACATGGCCGACGCGGGCGTGACCACCCTGGTAACCTCTCATTATCTGGATGAGGATGAGTTCTGCGACCAGCTGGCGCTCCTGTACCAAGGGCGCCTCATCGCCCTGGGCGCCCCCCAAGAACTCAAAGGCGCGGTGGGGGGAGAAATCCTGGCCATCTATGCCGACCGCCTGCCTGAGGCCCTTGAGGCGGTGCGGTCCTTACCGTCGGTGACCACCGCGGCGATCTTCGGCAACAGCCTCCACGTGGGCGCCACCAACCCGGAGCAAGCCCAGGTGATGGTGCGGGAAGCCCTTAAAGCCCGGCAAATCTCCATTCGGCGGTTGGAGCAGGTGGCCCCCACCCTGGAAGACGCCTTTATCGCCATGATTTCCCGGGTTCGAGGGGTTTGAGCCTATGGATCTGGGACGCACTTGGGCCATCGCTCGGAAGGAATTCATCCACATTCGCCGAGACCCCCACAGTCTCATCATGATCATGTTGTTGCCGGTGATTCAGTTGTTGATCTACGGCTATGCCCTGACCTTCAACATTAAAGATGTGCCCGTGGCGGTCTACAACCGGGACCGGGGACACCTGGCTGACAAGTTTCTCAACGAGTTCCGGGGTTCGCCCTATTTTAAACTGACCCGGGCGGCGGACAGCAGTGAGGCCATCGACCGCCTGGTCACTGCCCGCCAGGTGCGTTTGGGCCTGGTGTTTCCCCATGATTTCACCCGACTCCTGCACCTCGGCCGCACCGCCCCGATCCAGGCCCTGGTGGACGGCGCCGAACCAAACGCCGCCAACGTCATCCTGGGTTATGTCCAGAGCCTCACCGCCGATTTCAACCAGCAGGTGTTAAGGGACCGGCTGAACCGGGATGGGCGCCCGCGGCTGGAATTGCGCCTGAAACCCGAGTGGCGCTTCTGGTTCAATGAGGAGTTGGAGAGCATCAATTTTGTCGTGCCCGGTCTCATCGTGGTCATCATGACCATGGTGGGCACCATCCTGTCGTCCCTCTCCGTGGTCCGGGAAGTGGAACGGGGCGCCATGGAAAGCTTGTTTGCCACCAGCCTGGAAAAATCAGAACTTCTCCTGGGAAAGCTTTTGCCTTATTTCTGCGTGAGTATGCTGGTGTTGTCTCTGGCCATGCTCATGGGACATTTTCTCTTTGAAGTCCCTTTGCGCGGCAGCCTGGGGCTGTTAATCGCGCTGTCGGCCATTTACCTCCTGGTGATGCTGGCCCAGGGCCTCCTGGTATCGGTGACTTCGGCCAACCAGCTGCAGGCCTTTCAAACCGCGATGCTCATCACTTTTCTTCCCGCGGTCTTGATGTCCGGGTTTGTCTTTTCCATCCAGCTGATGCCCTGGCCGCTCCAAATCTTGTCCTACCTGGTGCCGGCTAAATACCTGGTGACCATTTCCAAGGGCATCTATTTAAAGGGTATCGGTCTGGACATTCTGTGGCCGGATGCCTTGATTTTGGTGGCGTTTGCCGCCACCTTTCTGTTGGCGACCCTGCGCCACCCCGTGAAAAAGATCAGGTAAAGCATAATGGGCCGACGCATCTGGCAGATGATGAAAAAGGAATTTATCCAGGTCTGGCGGGACCGGCGGCTGCGGATTTTCCTGATCCTGCCCCCCATCATCCAACTGATTATTTATGGCTATGCCATCAACTTCGATATCCGGCAGGTGCCCTTCGCGGTCTTCGATGAAGACCGGACCCAGGCCAGCGAGATCCTGATTTCCCGGTTCACTGCCTCGGAATATTTCAGCCTGAAGCATTTTATCAACAGCGAAGCGGAACTGCGGGACCGGATCGACCGCAGCCAGATTACCCTGGCGGTGCGCATCCCCCAGGGTTTTGCCGAAAAAATCAAGGCCAACCAGCCGGCCCCGCTGCAACTCATCCTGGACGCCACCGATTCCAACACCGCCTTGATTGTGGCCAAATATACCCGGACTATCCTGAGCGAGTACTCCCTGGAGATTCTCCAACAGACGCTCCGGCGCCTGGATCTGCCGAAGAAATTGCAGATACCGGTGGTGATCGAGCCGCGAGCCTGGCTTAATCCCAACCTGGAGAGCAAAAACGCCTTTGTCCCCGGGGTGATCGCCATGGTGGTGATGCTGGTGAGCCTGATGCTCACGGCCCTCTCGGTGGTGCGGGAGAGGGAGATCGGCACCATGGCGCAAATTCTGGTCTCCCCCCTCAGCCCGCTGGAATTTTTGTCCGGCAAGACTATCCCTTTTGTCCTCATCTCCATGGTGGATGTGGCCCTGGTAAGCCTGATGGGCGTTTTCTGGTTCGAGATACCTTTTCAAGGGAGCGTGGTCGTGCTCTTTATCGGCACCCTGGCCTTCCTGCTCAGTTCCGTGGGCTTGGGCCTGCTGATCTCCACGGCCTGCACCACCCAGCAACAGGCGGTGATGGCCGGCACCTTCGTCCTGACCCCCGCCATTCTGCTCTCCGGCTTGATCTTCCCCATAGCCAACATGGCCGTAATTTTTCAATATATTACCTATGTCAATCCCCTGAGATACTTTATCGTCATCACGCAGGGCGTCTTCCTGGGCGGTCGCAGTCTGGCGGTCCTGTGGCCCCAAATGGCCGCCATGGCCGGGCTGGGGGTGGTTTTCCTCAGCCTCAGCATCATCCGCTTCCGCGGCCGGCTGGCCTGATACCCAGTCGCCAACCAACGCCAATTTTCTGTGGCGGACCTGGGTGTCCGCCCTTGGTTGAGGGCGCACACGCAGGTGCGCCCCTACAAATCCGGTTTTTTTAATAGAGACTTGGCTTGAAGGGTAGGGTGCGTCTTACGCACCATCGAGCGGCGGGGGCAAAGCGCGCTACTTCACTTTAGCCGGGCGTTGGCAGTGGGGGCACCAAGGGCCGAGGCCGCCATCAGGCTGGACGGCAGTGACTACGTCCCATTGGCCGCAGAAAGGGCAGCGCCGGCGGCCGGCGGCCTGCATGGCGGCGATTTCTTCTTTAACGACGGCCACCTGCCGGGCCACTGTCTCCGGATCGAAGGTTTCGCCGCAAAAACGGCACTTGACGGCCTCAAGGTTGATGATCTCGGCGCAGGCGGGGCATTTTTTCTCAGAATCGAGCAATGGCACCGGAGAAGAAAGGGGTAGAGGCGGCGGGGCTTCGGCCTGGGGAGAGTCGTTGCCACAAATGTTGCAACGCTTGGGGTAAAAAGGCAGGGCCAGGAGCCAAAGGCCACCGGTCAAAATCACGGCGAAGAAGGTACCGAAGCCTAATTTTCGCTGGAAACCGGTCTCCTGGGCGCAGTTGGGGCAGTAAGACACCTTCATAAGACAACCTCCCTAACGTTATTTAGAAATATCCACCCGGTTCTTGTTCAAGGATACGGATTGCAGCTTGTGGTTTTAGAATTGCGGGTGTTAAGGGTAATCGGTTGTCAGTAAATTATCAGGTCCGCCAAGTGCTTAGCGCCGCGCCACGGACGTTTGCATCCCGCCGCCAAAAAACGCTCCCCCCTTCAATAATTCCGGGCAAGGGCCAGCCAGCCGCCGCCTGCAGGCCGGGCCCAGGCCGGCAGAATCCGCCCGGCCTTCACCAGGACCCGCCACCCCCCCTGCCAGGGCCTGGGGCTTACGACCTCCACCGCCAGGGGGTCGAGAAAATGAAATCCCACCCCCAGGGCCTTTACCGCCGCCTCCTTAAAGGCCCAGAGCAAGGCCGCGGCGCCGGCGTTATCGCCGCTGTTTAGGGGCCGGGCCCAGTCAAGCTCCGCACCTCGGAAGGCTCGGGCCATGGGGTAGCCCGCCTCAAACTCCGCCGGCATGGCGGCGTCCACTCCCACCTGGCCGGCAGGCGTCAAGGCGGCCCAGAGGCAACCCGCGGCCTGAGAAAACGATATTGCTGGCCCGGGCTGCCCTTTAAGCCTCAGGCGCGGCTGGCCCAGGGTAGATGACTCCAGGCTCACCGGCCAGCGCTCCGGCCGGGAGGTGCAACCAGCC
>JAGVPN010000121.1 GCA_020052215.1 Syntrophobacterales bacterium | reverse complement strand
AGGGACAGCAATTGTGCCCGGCGACCCCGGGCGCTACAGTATGCCAGGTCAAGATCGAATGCCCCTCTATCACGGCCCCGGGGCAGACGGTGTGTACGGCCACGATTGATTGTCCCGAACCCGAAAAGCCGGCCAAACCCAAGAAGAAAACCAAGTCACCCTAGGCTGGGTCCAGAACCGAATTGGGCCTGAGTCTTTTTTAAAGGGCCGAAACTTCAGGGTTTCGGCCCTTGCCTGTTATACCGTTTTCGGTTTTCAGTTTTCGGTTAAAAGACTTTTAATTATCCATAAGTTAACAAATCGGTTTGTTGCAGCAGAAACCGAATTTGGTATCATACCAATAGGCAATCAAAAGACTATTTTTGTCATTCTGAGCGCAGCGAAGAATCTCTCTTTATAAGGCACCGAGATTCTTCACTCCGCTACGCTCCGTTCAGAATGACATGAATTTTCATAGTTTTTTGACGGCAACTTGGTATCAGACCTTTACAGAGATCCTCTGCTACTGTTTGGCGGGTCCTGACTTATGTTTCAGGATCCGGCGCTGGCGGCCTTTAAGGATCAAGCGCAGCGGGGCATAAGACAGGCCCAGCTTCTTCCGCAGTTGCTTCACCATGTAGCGGCGGTAGTGGTCCGGCACCCCATCGGGCTGGTTGACGAAGGCCACGAAGGTGGGAGGGTGAATCTCGGGTTGGGTGAGGTAGAAAAACTTGACGGGGCGGTCCCGATAGCGGGGCGGGGGCGTCCGGTCGGTGATTTCCTTGAGGAGCCGGTTGAGTTCCCCGGTGCCCACCCGGGTGCCGCTCTGGGTATGCATAGCCTTGATCAGGGGAAAGACCCGCCGCAGGTTAAAGCCGGTTATCACCGACACGGGCAGCACCGGGGCGTAGGCCATGAACTCCAGGCCCGAGGTCGCCTTGTCCAGGAGAGTTTTGGCCTCCTTGGGCTCATGCCGCACCAGGTCCCACTTGTTCACCAACACCAGGCAGCCCTTGCCCTGGTCTTCGATGAGCCCGATAATGCGCAGGTCCTGGCCGGTGAGGCCTTCGGCCGCGTCCAGCATCAGCACCGCCACTTCGGCCCGGGCCAGGGCCTTGATGGTCTTTAAAACCATCTGGCGCTCCAGCCCTTGCACGTGGCTGGGGCGGCGCAGGCCCGCGGTGTCCACCAGGACGTAGTCCTCCCCTTCCCAGGAAAAAGGGGTGTCAATGGCATCCCGGGTGGTACCGGGTTGGGGACTCACCAGAAGGCGCTCTTCTCCCAGGAAAAAGTTGATCAGGGAGGATTTCCCCACGTTGGGCCGGCCGACGATGGCCACCCGGATCCCCGGGGCCGGGGTGGGGAGTTCCCGGGGCAGAGGCAGGACTTGCCCCAGGGCTTCCAGCAAGGCGTTTAGGCCCAGGCCGTGGGTGGCCGATACGGGGTGGAGCTGTGGCAGGCCGAACCGGTAAAACTCCGGCAAATGGGCTTCCAGTCCGGGGTGGTCGACTTTGTTCACCACCAGGAGGATGGGCTTGGCGGTGCGCCGGAGGTAGTCCACCACCTCGGCATCGCCGGTCTGGGGGCCCTGGCGGCCGTCCACCACCAGGAGAATGGCGTCGGCCTCATCCACCGCGGCTTCGGCCTGCTGCCGCACCAGGCCGGACAGATCTTCTTCGCCGCCCACCAAACCCCCGGTATCCGCCAGCAAGACGGAGTGGTCATCCCAGGTGAGGCTGGCGTAATGACGGTCCCGGGTGACCCCGGGGATATTGGCCACCAGGGCCTGGGAGGAGCGGGTGAGGCGGTTAAACAGGGTGGACTTCCCCACGTTGGCCCGGCCGATGATGGCCACCAGGGGTTGCTCGGCCGGGGCCAAGGATGGTTTTCGGTTTTCGGTTTTCGGTTTTTCGTTGAAAGGCAAGGGACTCTACCGATATACCCAAGTGGGAGGTGTATTTTTAACCAAAAACCAAAAACCAAAAACGGCTTCTAAGGGTTCTGGACCAGATTTTTGGGGGGCCAGTTCCGGAGCAGCTCGACGGCTCGCTTTAACTGGGGATCTTTATCCAGTTCCTCCGGGGCGATGGGCTGGTTCCAGGGCTTGTCGGTCAGGCCCTCCTGCCGCATGTGTTGGGAGAGGAGTTCCTCCCGGATTTTCTGCAGCGACTTGTCGGTGGCCAGGGGCTTGGCTTCCACCACCACGTCGGGGTTGATACCCTTGTCGTTAATGGTGACCCCGCTGGGGGTGAAGTACAGGGCGGTGGTCAGACGCAGGGCCGAGCCGTCCTCCAGGGGAATGATGGTCTGGACCGATCCCTTGCCGAAGCTCTTGGTGCCCACAATCAGGGCCCGCTTCTGGTCTTTGAGTGCCCCGGCGACAATCTCGGAGGCCGAGGCGCTGCCCTCATTGATGAGAACCACCATGGGAACCGAGGCCACCTTGTTTTCCTGGCCGGCCCGGGCGTAAAACCGCATGTTCTGGTTGCGGTTGCGGCCTTCGGTGTAGACGATCAGGCCTGATTTCAGAAATTCATCGGAGACGCGCACCGCCTGCTCCAGCAACCCGCCGGGATCGTTGCGCAGGTCCAGGATCAACCCCTTGAAGGGCGATAGACGCTGCTTCATCTTCTTGAGGTAGGCCTGGAGATCGTGATCGGTTTGATCCTGAAAATGGGTAACCCGGATGTAACCGATGCCGTCGTCCAGGATGCGGGCCTTGACACTGCGGATGGGAATGATTTCCCGGGTGATCACGATATCCTTGGGCTGTTGAAAACCCTCCCGGTTAATGGTCAGGGTGACTTTGCTGCCTTTGGGCCCCCGAATCATCTTCACGGCTTCCATCAGGGTGATGTTTTTCGTGGGACTGTCGTTGATCTTGACGATTTGGTCGCCGGGCTTCATGCCGGCCTGATAGGCCGGGGTGCCTTCAATAGGGGAAACCACGGTCAAGACGCGGTCCTTCAAGGCAATTTCGATGCCGATACCGCTGAACTGCCCCTTGGTTTCAATCTGCAATTCCCGGAACTCTTCCGGCGTCATGAACGACGAATGGGGGTCCAGGGTCCCCAAGGTGCCCTGGATGGCGCCGTAGACCAGGTCTTTGGTGGTTTTGGGCTCGGCATACTGTTCCTCAATGACGGCCAGAGCCTGGGCGAATACTTTCAGCTTGGCGTCGCTGATGGGAGAAGGGGAGAGAGAGGGTTGCAGACTCCT
>JAGVPN010000262.1 GCA_020052215.1 Syntrophobacterales bacterium | reverse complement strand
TGCCCTACGTGGGCGCCCCCTCAACCCCCGACTGGATTGCGGGCCAGATTAAGGCCAGCCAAACGGTGCTGCTTAATCGCGCCGAAAATCAGATACTCACCGATTGCCAGGTGCAGTACGGCTACTGGAACCTGATAACCAGGACCATCCAGTCGTCCGGCATCATCCCCACCGCTTCAGACCTGCCGGCCGTCCAGGTGAGCATAGCCAAGGCGGCGGGGCAAAACGGCGGGCCGGTCCAGATGTTTTTCGCCCCGATCCTCGGAATGCCCACCAAGGACCTCAGCGCCCGGGCGGTGGCGGTGATTTCCTTCCCCACAGGCGTGGGACCAGGCACCCTTAAACCCATGGTTGCGACCAAAACCATTGTAAATAATTACTGGAATAGCTTCGATCCTCTTAATCCTGGCCAACCTTTCCAATTCAAACTCGGCGATGGCAGTCAAGCCGACGATACCATGTGGAGCTCCTTCAAGGTGGCTGACAATTCCGAAGCTTACACCAAGCAACTGATTAACCAGGGCAACCCAGACCCCCTGTACATCGGTGACAGTATCCATCTCCAACCGGGGGTTAGAGCGGTCAATTACGGGCCGAATCAAATGGGGCAATTTCTCAATCAGACCGTGGTGCTGCCGATAGTCGATCCCGCCACCTTGATAGCCGATACTTCAGCGCCGATATTAGGGTTTATCGCCTTTCGCATCACCGGCTACTCTCAAGGCGGTCAGTATATCGAGGGGTATTTTGACAAGGAATATGTCATTACCAATCCCCAAGGTGTCGGCCCCCCAAATCCCACCATTCCAAGCACCCCCAGCCCTCCGAAGCTGGTTTACTGAACCGTGAAAAAGAGATTGCAAACCTTCATTTCCGACTGTTCCGGGGCCATGGCGGTGATGGTGGTCATGCTCCTGACCCTCCTGTTGTCCGCCGCCGCCCTGGGCATCGATTACGGGCACATGGCCTGGGTGCAAAGCGAGCTGAAAAAGGCCGCCGAAGCCGGGGCCCTGGCCGGGGCCAGGGCGTTAGTGCCCTATACCGGCACCCCGGCGACCCCCAATTGGACCCAGGCCCAATCAGCGGCCACCCAGACCGTTCTCCTCAACCGGGTCAACACCCAACTGCTCACCGATTGCACGGTAAACTATGGTTATTGGAGTCTGACCGTCAAAACCCTGCCCCTCCAGTCGTCGGGCATCAATCCCACCGCCCGCGACGTCCCGGCCGTCCATGTGCAGATCGCTAAAAGCGCCGGGCAAAACGGCGGCCCCCTCCAGATGATGTTTGCCCCCATCTTCGGGGTCCAAACCTTTGACCTGTCGGGCCAGGCGGTGGCGATGATCTCCTTTCCCAGCGGCATGCCCGTGGGCGCCGTCTTTCCCCTGGCCGCGGCCCAGTCCATCGTCAACCAGTATTGGACTCGAAATCCTCCCATATCTTTTCGAATCGGCTCCGGGTCTTCCAACGGCCAGTGGACCTCATTCAAGGTGAATAACCAATCCGCCTCGTACATTAAGGGTTTGATTACCAAAGGCAATCCCACCGTCCTGAATGTCAATAACAACATCTATATCCAAACCGGAGTGGTGGCCTCCAATTACGGCGACGCCGCGTCTCATGTGGGGCAAACGGTGGTAATTCCGTTAGTCGCCAGTCTAGCCAGCGGCACTGAACGGATTCTGGGCTTTGTCGCCTTTAAAATTGAAGCCGTGAGCCAGCCCGGGAAATACATCCAGGGGCATTTTGACAAGGATTTTGAAATTACTAATGCCGTCGGCACCGGACGCCCTCCCCGCGACTCTCCCAGCACCTCCACCCCCCCCAAGCTGGTTTACTGATACCCGGAAAATCCCCCGCCGGCGCTGATTACCCGGTTCCGGGCTTTCAGGCCCCCGAAAAATTTACCGCCCGCTTGCTAAGGATATAGCGGTTGCCAAAAGTTCTTTCCGATTGCTGACTTTAAAATCCCCCTAAATCCCCCCTTTTTCAAAGGGGGACTTTAACAGCAATTCCTTGTAGTTCCCCCCTTTTCTAAAGGGGGGTTAGGGGGGATTAGAATGCTTTCCATAACGGAAAAAACTTTTGGCAATTGCTATAGTTATCGATTATTGCCAATCCTTATTTTTCTTTTTTGGCTCGATGTAATTGAAAATAATTTCTGCCAAAAACTTATGACCCTCATTGTTAAGATATCCATGGTAGCCGTTATATATTTCGCCTGGATTGCGGTCTCCCAAATATTTAATTATTAATGGACCGGTATTAATATATTCCACTTGATAGTTAATCATTTGATCTATCAAAGGTTGATAAAACCATTTATTATTTTTTTGATAGTTAATTAGATCGGGTGCGAGCGGCACCATAACTATAATGGCGTGTTTACCTCGCAATCGGGCCTCTTGATAAAAATTATTAACGATAGTAGAAGTTACCGGTAACGCCTGGGAAGGGTGGTTTGGTCGGTAAAACTTGACATATTGGGGATTATTTAAATTAACAATTCTTTGGATAAGGTATTTAAACGACTTTAAGACACGAATCGTATAAGGAAACTTAAATTTTTGGACCCCGGATAACCCTTCGGGAATAAAAAAATCATCT
Organism: Syntrophobacterales bacterium; assembly: GCA_020052215.1. Classification (GTDB taxonomy): domain Bacteria; phylum Desulfobacterota; class Desulfobaccia; order Desulfobaccales; family 0-14-0-80-60-11; genus 0-14-0-80-60-11. The sequence continues at coordinate 5,005 of JAGVPN010000262.1, read as the reverse complement.
TGAAGATATTTCTCAGGATTATTTATCATGTCGCTATATTCTTTTTGAGTCAAAGCTGGAATAGCTACTTTCTCAAGTTGTCCTGGAGCATTTAATCTAAATCTTGGCTTAATGACAAACTGCGAAGCAGGAATTATTAAATTTCTGAGTCGGTTGACGTTCCACCTGATATGGTCCGACGAGATACCCAAAATGACAATTTTGGCATGGTCAGTTTGATTATCATGGAATCTTAAATATGCCTGATCAGCGCCATGGCCGGCTACCCCATAATTCGCCACTCTGCAACCTAACAGGATTGACAGAACATTGCTAGATGAATGAATAGCATCTACCTCACCGCTCCAAGCGAAGGCGGCGCCATAAAGGGAAAGACAGGCTTGATAGCGATCCGGATCGGGAAAGGCCGGAACCACCTTGGCGCCGGTTTTGTCAAAATCATTTGATCCAAATAAGGACACCGATGGCCAGCCAAGTTGCGGGTTCAGCCTGGCAGTATAATCGTCATAAGTTTCCGTAATAGTCTGTGGGTTATAGAGCAGCCCTTTTCTTTCCAGGAAACAGCACGTTAAATAGCTCCCTCCTTCAATAATGGCAAGAACTAATATACCAAAGATAATAACAATTATATATTTCTTTGATCTGATTGGGCTGAAGTAACTCATAACAGGGTGCACAGTTACTTAATAGCATTTGCCATAAATTCCTTCCGTTTGGAGGTTCTCAAATCCCCCTAAATCCCCCTTTTTCAAAGGGGGACTTTAACAGCAATTCCTTGTAGTTCCCCCCCCTTTTTTAAAGGGGGGCAGGGGGGATTATAAGACTTCCCATAACGGAAAAATTTTGGCAATTGCTATAGGTTCGGGATGACCGCACGGGTTACAGATGCTATTTGCCGGCGGTGCGGGTCCGGGCGGCCTCGTAGGTGTCATTGATGATCCGGGCCGAAACCTGCTCCATGGCCCGGCTCATGGCCTGGGCCAATCCCTGGGGGGTTTTCTCCGGCATGGGTTCAAGGACCCGGTAGTTTTTCTGGAAGACCACCCGCTGGGGAAGCTCCTCCTGACTGGTGTCCAGGAGGGTGACCGTCAGGGCCAGGGACGCCTGCCAGCCATCGGAGTTATCCAGTTCCTGAAATTCCGCTAGGCCGCCCTCCAGCTTGAATCGGTACTTATCGCCGCTGTCCGGCCCAAACACGGCCTGAAAGAGCCTCGATTCCCGCAAATCCCGGGTGAGATAATCGGTGACCATATAGCCGGGGTTGGCGCGCCAGCGGCTGTAATTATAGGACTGGCTCTGGAAGGGGCGGGGCTGGTAGACCATGGCATTGGTGTTGAAGGCCTGGGCTACGGAGAACAGCTCCACTTTGACGGCCGCCGGGATCTTCACCTTGCCGCCGGTAACCGGCGCCGGGTATTCCAGGAGGTACTGGTTTACCAGCATAGGGGGCTTGCCGCAGCCGCCCAGGCACGCAACCAGGAATGCCGCCAGCAGAACCAGGCGCCAGGGCCGTAGCGCCAACCGACCCGGGCAGGGCCGCCCAGGGGGCAGGGACTTACACATGGGGTCAGTCATGGCCTTCATTCATTCCACCTTTTCTTGGGGGGCTTGCCGAACAAGAGGTCCGAGGGGCGTTCATAAACTCTCTGGAGCAGCATCTCCAGGGTTTCGGAACTCTGCCGCAGGTTTTGGCTGGTGGCCTGCAGTTCCAGGGTGAGTTTCCGGGTTTTTTCCATCGTGGCCGGGAGTTGCATGGCCAGAACCTGGTTATTGACGGTGGCCAGCATGGCCTGCGCCCCTTTGATGGCATCCCGGGCCTCAGCCATGATCTTATCCAGGCCGGCCTCACCCACGATCTTGTCCGCCCGGGCGGTGAGTTGCTCCAGGTTGCCGGCCGCGGCATCCACCCGGGTCAGGATGCTGGTTATCTGCTTGCCGGTGATCAACCCTTCCAGGGCCTTGGTGGTGGCGATCAACTGGTCGGAAATGCCCTTAGCGTCAACCTGATTGAACTTTTGCACGATTTCGTTGACCCCGGCCACGAGCCTCTGCAGCTCGGAGGGGCGGGACGGAATGATGGGGTATTCCGACGGGAAGTCGATCTTGGGGGAGAGCTTCAACTCACCGGGTTTGAGGAGGTCCAGTTCCACGAACATGATGCCGGTGATCCCCGCGGATTTGAGCTGGGCCACGGCATTTTTTTGCAAATTATCCCGCATGTTGATCTTCATCACCACGCCAATGTTGCGGTTATCGGGGGCCACCCGGATGCTTTCCACCAGTCCCACATCAACGCCGCGGAACTTGACCGCGGAATTTAGCTGGAGGCCCTGCACCGACTCGTCGAAATAGCTGACGTAGGTCGCCCCCGTCTGAAAGTAGCTGGTGGCGCCCACCCAGATGATGGCGACGACGCCCATGAGGACGCCCAGGATCACAAAGAGCCCGATGATCAGATTGGTTTTTTGCCTGGCCATGTTACGTTCCTCGAGGCGCGGGTCCGGCGGGCGGCCGGCGATTGAAAAAGTTCACCACCCGGGGATCGGTGGAGTGGTCCTTCAACTCCCGGGGATCGCCTTCGGCAATGATGCCCCGGGCGCCCTTGTCCAGCATGATCACCCGGTGGGCGATGTTGAAAATGGACTCCAGTTCGTGGGTGACGATTACCATGGTGGTTCCCATCCCGGCATTGATGCCCTTGATCAGGTTGTCCAACTCCACCGAGGTGATGGGATCCAGCCCGGCGGAAGGCTCATCGAAGAACAGGACGGTGGGGTCCAGGGCCATGGCCCGGGCCAGCCCGGCTCGCTTCTGCATGCCCCCGGAGATCTCCGAGGGCAGGTGGTTTTCATAACCCGCCAGGTTTACCAGCCCCAGTTTCATCCTAACGATGAGTTCGATGGTGGCCGAATCCAGGTCGGTGTATTCCTGGATGGGCAAGGAGACATTTTCCGCCAAAGTCATGGAACCGAAGAGCGCCCCGGACTGAAAGAGCACCCCGAGGTCCATGCGCACCCGGCGTAAGACGCGCTCATCATCGGTGTTGATGTTGACGCCGTTGATCAAAACCTGGCCGGCGGCGGGTTTATAGAGGCCGATCAGGTGTTTCAGCATGGTGGACTTGCCGCAGCCGCTGCCTCCCAGGATCACCAGGATTTCGCCTCGATTGACCTTAAAGCTCACCCGGTCGAAGATGGTATTGGCCCCGAAGCGCGCCGTCAGCTGGTCGACAACGATGACCGGGGCATTTTCAGGGTTGTTCACAGGTGCACCCATCTCAGATGTGCAGATACTGAAAGACCAGGGCAAAGGCCGAATCCGTGACAATGATCAGAAAAATCGCCGCCACCACCGCGGAAGTGGTGGCGGAACCTACCGCTTCGGCCCCGCCCCTGACCTCAAAGCCCCGCTGGCAGCCGATCCCGGCGATGATCACGGCAAAGACCCCGGCTTTGATCAGGCTGGTGATGAGATCCATCAGGCTCAGGCTGGTCTGGGTTTCCTTCAAATAGGTGTAGGCCGTCAGGTCCAACCCCACGATGCCCACGATCAGGCCGCCCAGGATGCCGAAGAAATCGGCATAGAGGGTGAGCAGGGGCACCACGATGATGGTCGCCAGGACCTTGGGGACGGCCAGAAACCGGACGGGGCTGAAGCCCATGGTGGTGAGGGCGTCCACTTCCTCGTTAACCATCATGGTGCCGATTTCCGCGGCAAAGGCCGATCCCGACCGCCCGGCCACCAGGATGGCGGTCATGATGGGCCCCAGTTCCTTGACAATGGAGATGGCCAGCAGGGAGGCCACATAAATATTGGCTCCGAACTGCTTGAGCTGGAGAGACGACATAAAGGCCAGGATGAGGCCGAGGAGGAGGCTGATGAGGCCCACGATGGGCAGCCCGTCCACCCCGGCCCGCTTCATGTAAAAGGCCACGTCCTGCCAGCGCACCGCCCGGGGATGGAAGAGCGCATGGGTCAAGGCCCCCAGGAGTTCCCCCAGGAAGATCAACATCCGCTTGTAGTCGTCGATGACCTGGAGAGTCGCCTCACCCAGCCGTTCCAGGAAATTGCCGGTCTGGCGTTCGGTGATGAGCGGCGGGATGATCAGGGCTTGCGGGTCGATGAGCCCCATGATCCCCTGGGCCTTGCCGGTGAGGTTGGCGAACTCAAAGGTCACCGACCGGCCCCGGGCGTTGCTTTCCAGTTCCATCAGGGCCAGGGCCCCGGCGCTGTCCAGGTACTCAACCCCGGCCAGGTCCACCGTGAGGCTGGCGGGGATCATCTCCCGGAGGCGGGCCTGGGTTTCGGAGATGAAGGATTCCAGGTTATCCAGGGCGACCCGGCCGGACACGGTGAAGGTAACGTGTTTCCCTCTATCGCCGCTTACCCGTATAGTGTGGCCTTGCCCTGGCACTCTGGCGTTTTCCTTATGCTTTCGGGGAAAGGTGCTGGCCCTGTCATCCTAACCGGGACCCATCTTGTGACTCTCAAGCATCCGGTGGGGCGGGACTCAGGTATTAAAATTCAGGGCCATGAACTCCTTTTCCGTGAGGTTCCATCTCTGTTTCGCATCCTCGGAGCTGATGGCGATGGCGACCAGGCCGATCAACTTATCCTCGCGGACCAGGGGGGCGCAGACGAGATAGAGTTGGGAACCGTCCTGCAGAAAGAACCGTTGCTGCTGAATCTTTTTGCTGCTGATGGCTTTTTTCACCAGGTCATAGTTGGAGAAATTTTTCGCCTTGGCGTTCGCTTTGACAGGGTATTGCGCCAGAGTCTCGCCAGCCGGGTTCAAGACCCCGATTTCAAAAGGACACAAACGGCACAACTTCACGGCCGGGGACTCGACTTTCTCCAGGGCGGCCCTGATTCCCGCCAGGTCCTGCTTGGCCACCGGCTCCATTAGGGTGACGCCGAGATTATCAAAGCAACTTTTTAGTTCTTGCTTAAAGGTGGCGGCCCCGGGGCTCAACGGGGCCTCTCGGGCCTGACACCCGAAAAACAG
>JAGVPN010000098.1 GCA_020052215.1 Syntrophobacterales bacterium | reverse complement strand
GGGGTTCTTGTTGCGCTATACCCTGGACCCGTTCTTCAAACGGGTCACGGTGCACCCGCGCTATCTGGAGCGGCTGCGTGACCTGGCCAGCCAGGGAGCAGTGGTCTATGCCCTGAAATACCGCAGCCATCTGGATTTCCTCTTTTTTAACCGGCGTTATCAGAAGCTGGGAGTGATTGCCCCGGAGGTGGCCTTTGACCTGAACCTCTGGATGTGGCAACCCTTCTCTCACCTGGTGCAGATCGTCTCCGCCGCGGTCAATTATTTTACCCGGCGCCGGTCCTGGCCCAATCCTTTTCAGGATGGCTATTTCCACCAGACCATTCAGGAAAAGCGCGGCTCCCTCCTCTTCCTGGTGGACCAGGTAGGGTTCCGGCAGCGTTTCCTCAAGCCCCGGGAAGACCCCATCCGCCATCTCCTGGAGATCCAGTTGCAAGTGGATTTCCCCATTTTTCTGGTCCCCCAGATGATCATGTATGAGAAGGCGCCTTTCCGGGAAAACAAGAGCCTGTGGCAGCTCTTTTTCGGTGACAGCGAAAATCCCGGCAGGTTGCGGAAGCTGGGTCTGTGCCTCCTCAGGGCCAAGACCGCCGTGGTGGAAGTGGTGGACCCGGTGAATCTCCAGGAGTTCCTGGCCACCGCGCCCACGGACGGCCGCCTCCGGGACCTGGCCCAGCAAATCCGGCGAGAGTTGATTCAGCGCCTGGACGTGCAGCGGCGGGTGATTACCGGACCGGTGATGAAGTCCCGGGAGGAAGTCATGGAACTCACCCTCACCGACCCGGCCCTGACCCGCACCATGGAGCATGTGGCGGAGACCAAGAAAAAGAAACTTTACAAGATCAAGAAAACGGCTCAGGATTACTTTTGGGAGATGTCCGCCGATCCCCATGTTTTTTACGTCAACACCATGTATCGCCTGATAGGTTGGCTGTCCCGCCACCTGTTTGAGGGCATTGTCTTTGATACCCAGGGGTTCGAAAAAGTGCGGCAGGCCAACCAGCGGGGCAGCCTGATCTTCGTGCCCTGCCATAAAAGCCATCTGGACTACCTCATCCTCAACAACCTGATCTTCAAACATCACATGCAAACCCCCCGCATCGCCGCGGGCAAGAACCTCTCCTTCTGGCCCCTGGGTCCCATCTTCCGGGGCAACGGCGTCTTTTTCATCCGGCGCCGGTTCCTGGGCGGCAAACTCTATGCCGAGGTCCTCTACACCTACATCAAGACCATGATCAAAACCGGCTATAATCTTGAGTTCTTCATTGAGGGGGGACGCAGCCGCACCGGTAAACTGGTGCTGCCCAAGCTGGGGCTGCTCAATATGGTTCTTCGGGCCTACGACGAAGGGGCGGCGCCCGATATTCTCTTTGTGCCCACCTTCATAGGCTATGACCAGGTGCTGGAGGAAAAAGCCTACCTCCAGGAGTTGGAGGGCGGGAAAAAAGAAGCGGAAACAGTGGGCCAGCTGGTCCATGCCAGGAAATTCCTCAAGAAACGCTACGGCCGGGCTTACATCCAGTTCAGCGACCCCCTGTCCCTGAAGGACTACATGGCCGGGCTGCCGCGACCGGAAAGCGGCGACCTGGAGGCCCGCCAACACGGCCAGGAGTTGTCCTACCGCATCATCCAGGCCATTAACCAGATTTCCGTCGTCACCCCCTTCTCCCTGGTCTGCGCCGCCCTGCTCACCTATCCCCGCAAAGGCGTCTACCGCCGGGAGTTGCTGCAAATCATCCAGGTGCTCTACGATTATCTCCAGGCCCAGGGGGCGCCCGAGGCCGATTCTCTGGACGACCTCACCCAGGCGGTGGAGGATACCCTGGCCCTGTGCGAGTCCCGCAAGCTGGTCACCCCCATCGAAAAGGAAGAGGGCCTCACCGATGAGCTGGGACTGGGCGGCTACAGCATCGATGAGACCAAACGCCCCCTGTTGGAATACTACAAAAACAATATCCTCCACTTCTTCCTGCCCGCGGCCATGGTCTCGCTGTCCATTCTGGCCCGCCAGGGCTTCGAGTTCAACCGGGCACAAATCCTGGAAGATTATGGCTTCCTCCAGGATTTTTTCCGGATCGAATTCATCTTCAGCGACCAGGACCCGGAAAGCCAGGTAACCCAAACTCTGGACTACTTCAGCTCCCGGGGGGTGGTGATCAATCTCGACCCCCAGGAGGCTTCTTATACCCTGTCGGCTTCCGGCCTCAAGGAGCTGGCCTACTTCGCCAACCTGCTGTTCAACTACCTGGAGTCCTACTGGATCGTGTTTCGCTCCATCAAGTATTTGCAGAAAAAGCGCCGGAGCGAGAAGGAATTTCTGAAGCGCATCCAGTCCATCGGCGCAAAACTCCACAAGCTGGGAGAGGTGGAGCGGGCCGAGGCCCTGTCGGAAGCTACCTTCAAAAACGCCGTGAAAATTTTCGGGGAAAAGGGGATCGTCCTGAAAAAAGCCCCGGAAGGCAAAGGCGCCACCACCTTCAGCCGGCCTGCCGACGAAGACGCCAAAGATTACTACGGCCGCCAACTGGCGCGGTTTCTTAGAAGATAGAGGAAAAGAAGGCGCCAGGGGTCAGTAAAACTCCAGTATTTGTAGGGCGGGCACTGCCCGCCATGTCAGGGTGCGCGGTGCGCACCCTGCATGACCACATGACGCTCAATAACTCCCCCTCCCCTGGTGGGAGGGGGTTGGGGGGAGGGGGATAGGTTGAGGCACTGCCCAGCAATGTCACCCCCACCCCAACCCTTGTATCAAGGGGGAGGGAGAAATAACCTTCAACCTTTTGTGAGATCCTCCCGGGACATTACCATAGCCCCTTCCCCCAAAATTATCTTGCGTCTTCCATCGCCCCCATAGCCAGGGCCACTGCTTCGGCGGGGGTGGCGGCCCGTTTAAGCCCCGGCAGGTCCCAGGTGACGTTCAGGGCGATCACCGGTTTGCCCAGTTTCAGGGCGATGGCCGCCTCGGACACAGTGCCGAGGCTACCGTTCACCGCGATGAGGGCGTCGGCGCTGTGGGCAATCAGCACGTTCCGGGCGTGCCCCAGGTTGGTGGCGATGGCATAGGTGAGAAAGGGGTTGGCCCGCCGCCGGTCCCCGTCTGGCAAGATTCCCAGGCTGACGCCCCCGGCAGCTTGCGCCCCCTGGGCCGCCGCGGTCATCCCCCCGAGAACTCGGAGAGGTCCTCGCGGACCAGTCGCACGAGTTCCTGCGCGGGCTCCACGATCG
>JAGVPN010000460.1 GCA_020052215.1 Syntrophobacterales bacterium | reverse complement strand
TGGCCATGGTCTCCGGAGAGGTGGCGCCGCACTTGTGATTGATGTTCCTGCCGTTGGGCCTGACCCCCATGGGGATCACCTCGGCCCCCAATTCGGTGAAGATCTCCGGGGCGATCCGGTAGGTGGCCCCGTGGGCGCAGTCCACCACGATCTTCAGCCCGTCCAGCTCCATTTCCTTGGGGAAGGTGCTTTTCAAAAACGAGATATAACGGCCCCGGGCATCATCCATGCGAAAGGCCTGGCCCACTTCGGTGGCGGTGGGACAGGCCCCCTCCACCTCCGGTTGGGTCATCAGGACCTCGATCCTGGCCTCCAACTCGTCGGGGAGTTTGAAGCCGTTGCCGGAAAAGAACTTGATGCCGTTGTCCTGGTAGGGATTGTGGGAGGCGGAAATGACCACCCCGGCGTCGGCCCGCATGGAGGAGGTGATATAGGCTATCCCGGGGGTGGGAAACGGCCCCAGCAACAAGGCGTCCACCCCCATGGAGCAGATGCCCGCCACCGTGGCGTATTCCAGGAGATAGCCCGAGACCCGGGTGTCCTTGCCTACGACGATGCGGTGCCGGCCTGGTCCGAACTTGATGACGTAGGCCAGGGCTCTTCCTAATTGCAGGGCGACCTCGGCGGTCATGGGGTAGACATTGGCTACCCCACGCACGCCGTCGGTGCCGAAAAGTTTGCGTGTGTCCGTCATGCCTGTGTGGCTCCCGTTAACGCCAGGCTGGCGCTGCTCACATGATACCAATTTTTACCATAATTTACGGCAAATAACACTATGGGCGCCGGGGATTTGGGCGGAAGGGGTAGGGGCGCTTATGAACAATATGAAAAAGACCCTAGCCCCTTCCCCCAATTCTATTTTGTCCCCACCCTCTCCGGGCCGGCGGTGATAGGTTTGCCGGTTCGGCTAAGAGCAGCAGGCGTTGACCGGGCTCGATTTCCAGCACCCGGAAGAAATCCAGGGCGTCGCCGGTGCGCAGTTCGATGCAACGGCAGCCGCGGCCAATTGCGCGGCGCCTCTCTGCTCCCTGGCCTTAATTTTTGCCTTTCAGCGGTTCCTCTTGTATAGTGGGGCATAATTTTTCTGGGGTTCCGAAGGAACGTGAGCCACTGGCTAATTGCTGAGTAAAGCTCAATAACTGCTGCTGCCCCCGCGGCCTGACTGCGCAAAACTATGGGCATATTCGGTAAAACCATCTCGATCCGGTGGAGTTTGCTGCGCAGCTTTGCGGTACTCATTTTGTTAAGTTCACTGACGGTGCTCATGCTCATGACCATCCGGGCCCGCCAGACTGAAAGGGATCTGTCCGAGAAACTCATCAATCGAGGGACCCTTCAAGCCACGGAGGAAATGAACCGTTTCTTTCAGCCGGTGAATCTCAACGCCCTGATTGCAGCGCGCTGGGGACTGGCGGGCAAGCTCAATCTGGCTGCGGTCGTGGCCGGTCCGGCGGGCAAGCTCACCGCCAGCCAGGTTAGGGCCGCCACCCGCATCAACACCTTACTGTTGCCGCTCATGCGGCTTTTCCCCGAAATGTCTTCCCTGCAGGTGGCCAACGCCCGGGGCGACGGTTTCCTCATCATCCGCCTGGAATCCGGCCGCATCCGCAACCGGGTGGTTTCCCGGGAGGGTTGGGGGACCCGGACGCTCTGGTTTGACCTTGACCAGGAGGGCCGGCCACAGTCTCCGGAATGGCGGCAGGTGGACTACGAACCGAGGAGCCGCTCCTGGTATGTCGGACTCAAAAACTTGCCGGATGAAGAAGTTTTCTGGACCGAGCCTTATCTTTTCTTCACCACCAACGAACTGGGCATCACCGCCTCGGTTAAGTGGCAAGACCGGGGCATGGAATACGTGTTTGCCGTGGATGTCCTGTTGACCTCGATCACCGACTTTACCCGCCGGGACACCACCCAGCTCAGCCGGCGCTCCCAGACCGCGGTTTATACCAAGGATTGGCGCGTGGTGGGACTGCCTCGGTATAAGAAGTTTCGGGACCAGGAGTCGATTCGCCGGGCCTTGCTGCTCCCCATCGAGGAGATTCAAATTCCGGAATTGCACGCGGCGGTGAAAATGGCCGAACACCATAAGGAGATTGGCCAAACGCTAAGGGGGTCAGGCAAGGCCATATTCAGTTACGAGTGCCAGGGGGAAACCTGGTGGGCCGGGGTGACGGCTTATCCCCTGGGGAAGAGGCGCCAACTGTGGATCGGCATCCTGGTGCCCAACGACGATCTCCTGGAGGGCATCACCCAACTCCGCCTGCACATCCTGGCCGCGACCCTGGTGACCCTCCTGGCGGCTCTGGCCTATGCTTTTCTCCTGGCCCGATCTTACAGCCGGCCCCTGGAGGCGCTGGCCGCCCAAAGCCGGCGGATTCGCGACCTCGATTTCCAAACCGATGAGAAAATTGAGGCGAAACTTTTCGAATTCAAGCAATTAAGTGAGGCGCAGGCCCAGTCGCTGTTGGCGCTGCAGTCCTTCTCCCGCTACGTGCCCCTGGAAATTGTTAAAGAACTGGTGGCTAAGGGTGAGGTGGCCCGGATCGGCGGGCACACGGAGACCCTGACTATCCTGTTCACCGACATCGCCGGCTTCACCAACATCTCGGAAGCCATGTCTCCGGAGGCCTTGACCAATCACCTGGCCGAGTACTTCCAGGCCATGATCGAGGCCCTGCACCACCACGGGGCTACGGTGGACAAGATCGTCGGCGACGCCATCATCGCCTTCTGGGGGGCGCCGACGCCGATGCCGGACCAGACGGACCGGGCCCTTAAAGCCGTGCTGGAGTGCCGGGATACCCTGGCGGGCTTGAATCAGACCTGGCGCGCCCAGGGCTTGCCGGAACTCCCGACCCGCTTCGGCCTGGCCACCGGACCGGTGGTGGTGGGCAATATGGGGGCCCGTACCCGACTGGCCTACACGGTGCTGGGGGACACGGTGAATCTGGCCAGCCGCCTGGAAGGTTTGAACAAGGTTTACGGTACCACCGTATTAGTGGATATCGGGACGCAACAGGCCGGTGGGGACGGCTACGCCTGGCGCCGCCTCGACCGGATCATCGTCTCCGGCAAGACCCAGGCCACCGATATTTTTGAGGTGCTGGGTGAGACCGGGAAAGTGCCAATGGTGAAGCTGGCTGCGGCCCGGCGGTATGAAGCGGCCTGGGACAAGTACCGGTCAGGTGATTTCCGCCAGGCCCTGGATGGGTTGGCGGGCTTCGAGGCCGAGTTCGGGCCGGACCCGGCGGTGGCGCGCTTGCGGCAAACCTGTGAGGCCTACCTGATCCACCCACCGGCAAAGGATTGGGACGGAATTTCTATAATGATGACCAAATAAGGCGGCGTCAGCGGAAGAGTCGCGGACCCGCCAGGAGGAGGGAGGCCATGGAAAAGGTCATGATACCGCGAATTACGTGCCTGCTGTTAATCTGTTTGATGCTATCTCAATCGGCACTCATGGCGGCGGAGGCCACGATCACGGTCACCAAAGAACAGGGTGGCCGGGAGATCGCCCTCAAGGTAGGGGATATCCTCCAGATCGAGCTTACCGGGAGAGGCGGCACCGGCTACCTCTGGTCGGTGGAGGATACCTTCGCCCCTTACCTCAAACTCCTGGACCAAGCCACCCAACCGTATATAGAGGGTCGCCTGGGAGGACCGGTGATGCAGGTCTGGCGATTTAAGGCTGAAAAGCCCGGGGCAACCGAGCTCAAAATGGCTTGCTACCGGTCGTGGGAAGGGGTTGGGAAGGCCGTGGACCATTTTCGCGTCAAACTCCGGATTAAATAAAATTACCGCTTGCAAAAGTCGATAAACTTTACGGTCGGAAAGCCCTAATCGTTTTTCCGGTTAAAAGGGCGAATTACTCCCCAGCTATATAACCACTCAATAACAGTTATAAATGTGGAACAGCCGCCCTCGGCTGTCCTACATTTCACCGCCAAGGGCGACGGTGCTACATTTTCATGCTTCGTTGTGTCCGTGAGGATAATGATCGTTGGTATCATACTCATTTTCGACAGTTGCAAGCCCAGATAGAGGTATAAGTCATTGAAATTATTAGGTGGCAGTGGTAGGAAGGGCAGAAATGTAGTGCCAACCC
>JAGVPN010000014.1 GCA_020052215.1 Syntrophobacterales bacterium | reverse complement strand
GGAGATCGCCTGGCCGGAGATGAACTGGTCGCCTTATGCAGTGCCAAACCCATCCCGGCTCAGTAATCCAAACCCGCCCGGCCTTCGTCTCCGCTCGGGTGAGATTGCGGGGAAGAGAGATGATTAAAACCATTAAAGTCGAAGACGCTGTGGGCCTCAGGCTGGCGCATGATATCACCGAAATCCGACCGGGCGAGTTTAAAGGGCCAGCTTTCCGTCAGGGCCACGCGGTTTGCGAAGATGATCTCTGCCGCCTCCAGCGGTTGGGGAAGAATCACCTCTATGTGATCGACTTGGAGGAGGACGAGATCCACGAAAACGAGGCCGCGGCCATCCTGGCCGGAGCCCTGGCCGGGGAAGGGATTGTCTGGGAAAACAACCCCAGGGAAGGCAAGATCAATCTGCATGCCGGCTGTGATGGCCTCCTGCAGATTAACGTTCAAGCCCTGGCTGCCTTTAATCTGGTGGATGAGGTCATGTGCGCCACCCTCCACAATCATACCCTAGTGCAGCAGAGCACGCTGGTGGGGGGTACCCGGGCCCTGCCTCTGATCATGAAGCGGGCCGCCATCGAGAGGGCCGCGGCCATCGCCCGGCAGAACGGAGCGGTGCTGACGGTGCAGCCCCTGCGCCGCACCCGAGCAGGACTGATCATCACCGGCAACGAAGTCTATCATGGCCTTATCCAGGATCGTTTCGCACCTGTGCTGTCGGCAAAAATTCTATCCCTGGGATCGGAGGTGGCCGCTCTGGCCTTTGTCCCAGATGACGCGGAGGCCATTACCCGGGTAATTCGCAGCCATTTGTCCCAGGGTTGCGACCTCCTGCTCCTTTCCGGCGGCATGAGTGTGGACCCGGATGATGTCACCCGCCACGCTATTCGCCAGGCCGGGGCCACCGAAATACATTATGGCTCCGCGGTCCTGCCCGGCGCCATGTTTCTGGTGGCTTACCTGGGGGAGGTGCCTCTGCTTGGCGTGCCGGCTTGCGCCTTACACCACCGCATCACCGCCTTGGATTTGGTGCTCCCCAGAATCCTGGCGGGAGAAAGAATCGGCAAATTAGAGCTTGCCCTGCTGGGGCACGGGGGCCTGTGCCAGGACTGCCCGGAATGCGGCTACCCTAACTGTCCTTTCGGTAAAGGCATGTAGGCTATGGAAAAAGAACCCGGCGCCTCGAAAACCAATTACCTGCGCATCTCCGTTACCGACCGTTGCAATCTGCGATGCAGGTATTGCACTTATTGGCGGGACTGGAGGAAGCTGCCGTCCGTGGAAATCTTGCGCTATGAGGAACTGCTCCGTTTGGCCGCAATAGCCGCGGAAATGGGCATTTCCAAGGTCAGGATTACCGGCGGCGAACCTCTGGTGCGCCGGGGGTTGGTGGAATTTCTTGGGAAGCTGCACCACGTTCCCGGGATCAACAAAGTCTGCCTGACCACCAATGGGGTGCTGCTCCGGGAACTGGCCCCGGCTCTTTATGACACGGGTTTGCGCCATCTCAATATCAGCCTGGATACCCTGCGGCGGGAGCGGTACCGGCAGATCACCGGCCGGGATAATTTGGCGGAAGTTTTGGCCGGACTGGAACGGGCCGCTTCTCTGGGCTTTCACCCTCTCAAGATTAACTGCGTGGTGCTAAAAGGCATCAATGATGAAGAAGTTTTAGACCTGGCCATGCTCGCCCAGGACCATCCCTATCAGGTGCGCTTCATCGAACTGATGCCCACCGTTTCCCAAGAATGGTGGCAGCGCCATTTCCAGCCCCTGTCTGAAGTGCGGCGGCGGCTTACGGTGCTGGGGCCCCTTATGCCGTCAACCCGGGAAGCCACGGCCGGGCCGGCCCGGAATTTCCGAGTGCCGGGATTCCGGGGGGAACTGGGCTTCATCAGCCCCATGAGCGGACACCACTGCCGCACCTGCAACCGCCTGCGCCTTACGGCTGACGGTAAACTGAGACCCTGTCTCCTAGCCGCTTCCGAGCTCGACCTTAAAGGGCCCATGCGTCTGGGCCTGGGGGATGATTTATTGGGTTACCTCTTTCAGGAGGCCGTGGAGTTGAAAGCTGGAAAAGCAAGATTCTCCTTGGTCCATTCTCACCAACCCGGCCGGTCCATGGTCAGCATCGGCGGCTGACTTATTAAAAGTTGGCCTTAGCCCACACAATATCTTTTTAAAGACGCTACACCAAACTAATTGAGTCGAGTAGCGTGGGGGAATCTCACCCCCACGCCCTCACAGATCCGGACGTGAGCCCAAGCCCAGAGCATCGCTATCTTGCCATGTTCGACAATTATCCTCTTACCCGGGAAAATGCCAGATTTGATCTACTTATCTTGCGCGGGCATTTGTGGGGAGGAAGATTTCAGATGTCGGTGATAGGGGAACGCCGGGTTACCGGTAGTAATGGCAGGAATCCTTCAGGCCAAGAAGGCTGGATGCGCTCTGGATATGGAAGGTTTTTGGCTCGGTGATAAGTTTAGGATCAGGGCGGTTATCGGATGCCTCCTTTGCACTCCAAAGGTAGGAATCTGCTGGAGGTTCAAACCGAGAATGCCTTAACAGATGGTCCCAATACGATTTTTTTTTGCTTGACATTACTAATTAAATATATATCAATATACTATACTAATCCTTGGGAGGTGGATGTCATGGCCCAAGCAGAATCGCGTGCCTACTGGAAATGCAAGACCTGCAACTTCACCATCTATGCCAGTGTGCCGCCGGATACCTGCCCGGTATGCCGAAACCAATGTAAATTTAAGGATATAACGTGCTACCTGCCGGAGTGCGGTGGACCGGCCTATATTGATCCACGCTTGAAATAATGTGGATCGTGGTCCGCTTCTGTGGACGCCTGGGAGTACCTTCCGGGTATGGCCGATGCATTGCCGGCGACGGGTCGGGCTTAGAAGTTTCCCCTTACCGCCTCCTGGAGGATTAGTTTGTCCAGGGTGAGATCAGACACCGCCCGTCTCAGCCGAGTATTCTCTTGCTCCAGGGCCTTGAGCCGCTTGGCCTGCTCTACCTTTAAACCACCGTACTCCCGGCGCCAGCGATAGAAGGTCTGTTCGGCAATGCCCAGGGTACGGCAAACTTGGCCCACCGTCTCCCCCTGTGCCAGGGCCACCTCTGCTTCCCGCAGCTTCCCAATGATCTGCTCCGGCGTATAACGCTTCCTGCTCATCTCCCTGCCTCCCTTCGATCCACTACTCTAACATAACTTGTGGATCAGTTTTTGGGGGGCAGGTCAGGTGGAAAAGAACGACTTCATAACCCCCTGGCAGACCAGGGCGGCATGGCTGGCCCAGGCCCCTCTCCCACAGGCAGCTTAATAATAACTTGTGT
>JAGVPN010000473.1 GCA_020052215.1 Syntrophobacterales bacterium | reverse complement strand
CCGGCAAGACCACCTGGGGCCGGGGCCACTGGCGCTGGCTGGGGCAACAAGTCATGGACCACCCGGCCCAGCAGATCGTCCTCCAGGAATACCTGGACGCGGTGCGGGAGGCCAGCGCCCGGGTGCAGCGCCTCACCGGGCAGATCCAAGAGCTTCTGCCGCAATGGCGCCGGGCGCCCTTCGTCGCCGCCTACCAGGCCCTGCGGGGGGTCTCGCTCATCGTGGCGGCCACCATGGCCGCCGAATTAGAGGACCTGAGCCGCTTTAACAACCCCAAGGAACTTATGGCCTATCTGGGGCTGGTCCCCTCCGAACACTCCAGCGGCGCCTCGGTGCGCCGGGGCCGAATCACCAAAACCGGCAACGGTCATGCCCGCCGGGTCCTGGTGGAGGCGGCCTGGGCCTACCGCTTGCGAGCCCGGATCACCCGGCCTTTGCTCCAGCGCCAGGAGGGCTTGCCGGAGAAGATCCGCCAGATTTCCTGGCAGGCCCAACTTCGACTATGCGCCCGGTATCGCCGCTTCCTGGCCCGGGGCAAGCATAAGAACACCATGGTCACCGCCATCGCCCGGGAACTGGCGGCTTATATCTGGGCCATCGGGCAGACGGTGGAGCCGGTAACGACTTAATGAAAAAACCAAAAGCAAAGGCGCAGTTAAAGAAAAAAAATTAAAAAATTCTCCGGCCCCAGCGGGGCGCGACCACGGTAAGGAGAGCCCTCGTTCACCCTAAGGGAATAGGCTGCGGCCGAAACTCCCGTATGTAGAGAGAGGCAGCTCCGTGACGAAGCCAGGTCAGGCGGTACCCAACCCGCGTATATCAGAGTGATCCAACGTCGCTAAAGCGTCCCGCCCCGCTGGGGCCTGAGAATCATCTCGCAGCTTAACCAAAAAAACCAAGGGAGTTTCGCGCCTACTTGACAACTTTCAACCATATCAGAGTGGGCAGAAGCATGACCATGTCCGCAAGCAAACACCCTTGGGGGTGTAAAAAAAGAGGGAAGTAGGCGCCGTTGTGGGCTGAACAGCAGCATGACGGTGTCCTGAGATTGCCAAAATGAGGAGTAAGGATGTGAGTAAATGGCCACAGAACACGAAGTGAACGAGAAGGCCATGCTGGCGATGTCGTTGCGCCGCCGGAACAGGACCATCTCCCAAATCGCCTTATATCTGGATTGCAAAAAGCGCTATGTCTATACTTTGCTCGCCCGAGCCGAGAATCTCTGGAGCCTCCTTGTCGACGCCAATGATTCCAAAACTCGGATCGGCGAAAACCTGCGGCTTTCGAGGAAATGGAACGGATGGCCCTGGAAAAATTCGCCAAGGCCAACCCAAACAGCACCGTAGCCGTGGCTTATTTGAACACGGCCCTGGGTGCCCGGAAAGAGATCAAGCGGCTTCAGCAAGAGTCCGGGTTGATGATCAAGGTTGCAGAGGAAGTAAAAATCACCAACATACCCATGCAGATCCCGGCAGTCCGGCAGGCAATCTATGGCGTCATCAAATTGATCAACGAAACGAGCGAAAAAAATGACGGGGATTGATTGTTCGCAATCTTACCAAAATGGATAGCAAAACTTATATAAACGTCAATCATCCACTTGCCACCTGTATAGGATGGCAATTCCCCACCTTTAGGGCCATAGCCCCCACTTTCCCCACCATTAATCCCTACAATGGCCCCAAAAGCGTAAAGCCCCACCATCCCTATATTTCCCGGGGTCGTGTAAGCCCGGTAATTCAACGAACACGAACCAACCTTCCCAATTACCTTGCCTTCCAGAATGCCTGTATTTCCCCCATAGGTGGCGCGTGTAGCCGGACCCCTTTTTTGTCTCATTTGCGCACCTTGGCATACTGGTTGCTAAGCGGAGGGCTCGTATGAAAGCCCTGACAGTTGATTTTGACCCGGCGATCATCAAGCGAGAGCTTCTGTCTTACCATGTGCGCCATGGGTTCGTGGATGCCAACGAACTGTTGGACTTCATCGAGGCCTACTGGAAACTCCGGGTGCCCCGGGCCCAGGTCTGCCCCGAGCACACCCCGCCGGCCGAATACATCGCGGACAGCTTCTTCGAGACGGTCCAGGACTCGGTATGTTGGGCCAACCGGGGCGGCGGCAAGACCCTCCTGGGGGCCTTGTCCACCTGGCTGGATACGGTCTTTAAGATCGGTTGCGCCACGAAGATCCTGGGCGGCTCTCAGGAGCAAAGCAAACGCATGTACGAGCACTTGACCGGGGAGGGGGACGGCTGGGGCATGGTGACCGAGGACTTCCGGCATCTGCTGCGCGGCGAAATGCTGGCCCACCGGACGGTCTTGAACAACCAGAGCAACATCCAAATCCTTACCGCCTCATCCAAGAGCGTCCGCGGCGCCCACCCCCAGAAAATCAAGCTGGACGAAGTTGACGAAATGGACCCGAATATTTACGAGGCGGCGCTGCTGGTACCCCAAACCAAACGGGGCATTAAGGCCAGCGTGCAGATATTCAGCACGATGCATAGGACCTACGGCTTGATGGACCAGGTCATAAGCGAGGCGACCCGAAGCGGCTACAAGGTCTATAAGTGGTGCATCTTCGACGTCATGGAGAAATGCCCGGAGTGGCGGGTTTGCGATGATTGCGAGCTCTGGGAGGACTGCCAGGGCAAGGCCCGGCACGCCGACGGTTTTTACAGCATCGAGGACGCTATTTCTAAAAAACGCCAGGTCTCCAGGGACACCTGGCTCTGCGAGATGTTGTGTTTTCAGCCGAGCCAAGAGGGTTTGATTTATAAGGAATTTGACATGACGCTGCACGTTATTTAGAGCATAACGCAGCGGTACTGATTCCCCACAATTAATGTCATTATATATCTCAACAACGTTGGGATAGCGGTGTTGTTTGGTCTTTTAACTAAGTAACACGAAGGGATTGTGCGACTGTTGCTTGGTGCAATTAATTGTATTTAGACACTATTAGAGGTTAAGTAAATTGAACTGGGTAACTTTACCTACGCATTACACAATAAGTTGCGAAAGATGGTAACGTTGTTAGGTGAGTTTGGTGGGTATAATTAACTGTACTATGGAATGGTTGCTTAAATTGCGACAGAACAAAATAACAACGATGTGCGTAACTTATTAATATCACTACGCTATCGGTGTCATAAAAATACTAAATAGCGAGTTATATTAATTACTTAGGCACGACAGTTGCATTATCTATAGGTAACACCGTTCTTTGACAACCAAATAAAGGCCAGCCGGACCCGAAAGAGCAGACTCTACGAGGTTAAAGGAAAACGGCTTACAGGCTAAACCCGGGATCAGCGCCACCGGGAGAAACAAAAAATCAATGAAGGCATTGAACAGGGGGCGCAAGCGACTGTTTGTGTCCCTGCTTGAGTGCCTTTGACCAAAAAAAAATCTTGGAGGTGGGCCATGAAGGTGGCGGAAAAAAAGAAGGTCAACAAGGCTGACGGGCTTGTCGTGGACCCGACCGATTTCAACGAGATCCCCCTGGCTGACATCATGGAGGCCATCGAGGGCCTTGGTTACCTGGTGGTGGATGAGGAACATAACCGCTGGTCCGGGTTTTTGTGCGGGAGAGAAGGCCAAGCCCTGTTTGACATCCTCTCCAAAGAGACCGCCAAGCTGGACAACTCGAACCTCAGGCTTTCCTGGTACACGATGGCTTCCGGGAGATACGAGGTTTTGGCTTATGTGGCCTGAGACGCTGAACAGGGGACAGGAGTTGCGGTTCCTGTCTCTGCTTGAGCGTCTTTTGCTCAAATCTGAATGGAGGTATTGACGATGGAAGCGGACACCACGCTATTTCAGGCCAGCAACGGTCGGCAGCCCAGAGGGTTTGGGCGTTGGGGGTTTCAGATCGGCAATGAAAAGCATTTCGTTGTCGGTCGATACAGCAACTCCAAAAAAGAGGCTTTCAAAATTGCCCAGACCCGGGGCGAAGAGCGGGTTGTGGTGTTGCCGGACAAAAAATTGGCCCCCCAGGGTTGCACCCCTGAGAGGCCAGAAAAACTAAGTATTGAGCAAATAAATATTATCAAAGAACGCCTCATGGCGCAAGCGGAAACTCGGACGTTTCGAAAAGGGAAGAGAGCCCCAAGAGTGAGGACGGTTATCCCGGTTAATGGCATGAAAGCAGCTGAAGTCATGGTGGTCTTTGACATCCCATCGACGCGCACTGCCCATTGCATTGCCAAGCGCGGGTTTTACATCGTTGACTACACGAAGCCGGCCATGTGCCCGGGCGAGATAGACATGGAGGAAGCCTACCGGATTGCCAAGTGGTGGTTTTATAAGAAGTTGGCGGGCCGGGTGCCTTGGTGGGCTGAGGCAGACGACATGATCCAGGATGCGGTCACCCGTCTGATTGAGCGGGCTGGAGACCCCAGGATAAAAGAGTCCTCTTACCGGTTTTACGTGGTCAGGGGCGCTATGTCCGAGTACCTGCGGCGCAACCAGAAACATGATCATGAGAAGGAGTCGAGAATTGACTCCCCGATGAACCGTGTCCCAGAGTCCTGGAAGTACGGAGCTGTTTCTGAAGGGTGTCAATACTGCGCCCCCAGCCCCCCCACCTGGCAGCGTAAACATTCGGCAACCGAGGCGATGTGCGGGGTGATCGAGGCAAAAGGGATCGTCCCCATGGCACGGGCGGCATAAAGACCACAACCGGGGGCCTTCGGGCCCCCTCTTCTCTTGGAGGCAAGGCGATGAAGTGCCCGGCATGTAACCGGCAGAAGGGCATTAAGGAAGTAACGCCCATGGCGTGGGTCTATGAGTGTCCACGGTGCGGAGCAATTTTTAATGACCGGCCTCATCTCTACCTGGGGGAGTCTTATGAATACGTGCTCCCCTATTGGGCCAAAGAGGACGTACCGGTAGAGCAGCTCCGGTATTACGACTTCACCTGCCTGGCCAGCGGCAACAAGATTGTGCGCCGGCACGGCTGGTATGACCCGGAAACCAAATTGATCCACCAGACTGGATAAAAGGAGAAATGTAAATGGCATACGATGCGGCGAAAGACCAAGAAATCAAGACCTGGAAGTATGAGAACGGGCTGTATGTTTCCCTCTACCAATACAACGGCGGCGCCCCCAAAGTTCAGATCGGTCCCCGGGGATACCAGAAATCCGACGGCTCCGAGGGCTTTGGCAAGGTGGGCCGGTTGAGCCTGGATGAAATGGGCTGGCTCTTCGACCTCAAAGAAGAGGTCAGGGCGGCGGG